>CAZQET010000354.1:0-2210 GCA_964591825.1 uncultured Conexibacteraceae bacterium | reverse complement strand
GTTGGCGGCGGAGAGGATGGTCTGGGTCGAGCGGTAGTTCTGCTCGAGCTTGACCACCTCCGCCTCGGGGAAGTCCCGCTCGAAGTCGAGGATGTTGCGGATGTCGGCGTGGCGGAAGCCGTAGATCGACTGGTCCTCGTCCCCCACGACCATCAGGTTGCCGTGCTCGGCGACGAGCAACTGCAGCAGGCGGTACTGGGCGTGGTTGGTGTCCTGGTACTCGTCGACGAGGACGTGACGGAAGGTGCGGCGCCAGCGCTCGCGGGCCTGCTCGGAGATCTCCAGCAGGTTGACCGTGCGGACGAGCAAATCGTCGAAGTCCATCGCATTGGCCTCGAGCATCCGCTTCTCGTAGAGCTCGTAGACGGCGGCGGTCGTTTCCTCGAAGACGCTGCCCTGGGCCTGGGCATAGGCCGCGGCATCGGCGAGCTTGTTCTTGGCGCCGGAGATCTGCGAGCGCACCGAACGCGGCGGGTAGCGTTTCGGGTCGACCCCGATCTCCTCCATGCAGCGTTTGACCATCCGCCGCGAGTCCGACTCGTCGTAGATCGTGAAGCCCTTCGAGTAGCCGAGCTTCTCGGCGTCGGCGCGCAGCATGCGGGCGCAGGCCGAGTGGAAGGTGGTGACCCACATCGTCCGCACCGAGCGGCCGACCAGGGCCCCGATGCGCTCGCGCATCTCGCTCGCCGCCTTGTTAGTGAAGGTGATCGCGAGGATCTCGCCCGGGCGGGCCGCTCCCGTGGCCAGCAGGTAGGCAATCCGATGGGTCAGCACCCGGGTCTTGCCGGAGCCGGCCCCGGCGATGACTAGAAGCGCACCCTCGCCATGCACGACCGCCTCTCGCTGCGGCTCGTTGAGCTCGGCCAGGAGGCGCTCGGCCCGATTGGCGCCGGGCTCAATCGGCGCGCCCTCGCCTCCCTCGAGGCCCTCCGCCTGGCTCTCGTACTCGCTCTGAAGCGTCACCCGCCGAGCATAGCCATGGGCTCGGGTGGTGCCACGCCGCCGATCATGCGCAGAGCTTGGCCACCCCTTCCACCTCTTTAGCCTCGGGGGAGAGCAGCAGTTCTTCGACCTCTTGCTTCCCTCCTTCGTCGAAGGATTTGATGAAGCAGTGGCCGAATTTGGCCGAGACCTCGGTCGCATTCTCTTCGAATTCGCTTTCGAGGCTTTCGATCAGCGCCTGCTCGTCGAACCTGATGAATTTGACGATCTCGCTCAACTTCCACTGATCGCCCGACTTGACCAGCGTCACCTCGACCGTCTGGCCGTTGAGGGTGCCACCTCTGGGCGCGACTTGAGCTGTTGCCCTGGAGCCGTTGACCTTGACCTTCGACACCGTGGCCGCTTCGATCCCCACTCCTTCCTTGGCTTCTTCTTCGCACTGCTTCACGGCGCCGGCGCCGCCTTGATGCGATGCCTGTTCCGTGAACTTCTGCGTCTGCAGCCTCGTGCAGTCGGCCGGATCGTCGCTCGCCGCGGCGGTCTCGATTGCTTCTTCGACCTCGCTGACTTCGCTGCTCCCGCTGCCGCAGGCGGCGAACACGAGGGTGGAGAGGACGAGGAGACAGGGAAGAGCCGGAAGACTCCTGCGCACGGCGAAGTCTTCTTGTTGCGGAACGGGACGAGTCGCGCGCAGGCTACATCAGCCCCCGGCCGACGAGCGGCCGGTGCGCTCACGCAGCTCGGTGTCGCCGCCATCGCTGGGTCCGTCGCCATCGAGCTTGGCCAGCCGCCGCTCCAGCTCGGCGATCCGCTGGGAGAGCGACTTGATCGCCTCGGCGATCGGGTCGGGTAGGTGGATCCAGTCGGCGTCCGGTCCCTCGACCCGCTTGCCATCGACCTTGACCGGGTGACCGGGATTGCCCACCACCGTCGCCCCCGGCGGCACGTCCTCGATCACGACCGTGTTGGCGCCGATCTTGGCCCCGTCGCCGACGGCGATCGGACCGAGCAGCTTGGCCCCCGAGCCGACGGTGACGTTGTCGCCGAGCGTCGGGTGGCGCTTACCGCGTTGGAAGCCGGTCCCGCCCAAGGTTACCCCCTGGTAGAGGGTCACCCGCTCGCCGATCTCGGCGGTCTCGCCGATCACCACGCCCGAGCCGTGGTCGATGAAGAACTCGCGGCCGATCTTCGCCGCCGGGTGGATCTCGACCCCGGTCACCGACCTGGTCAAGTAGGCGAGGATTCGCGGCGCCAGCGGCACCCCGGCG
>CAZQET010000353.1:0-1542 GCA_964591825.1 uncultured Conexibacteraceae bacterium | reverse complement strand
CCCGTGCAGGGCGAGCACGAGCGAGTTGCGCCAGAGGATCGGCAGGAGGTCGCCCGGGGTCGACGGTTCGGTCAGGCCCGGCAGGTGGATCGGGGTGATGTCCGGGGTCAGGAGGCCCGCCACGACCCAGACCGCCCCCAGCAGCGTCAGCGCGATCGCGACGCTGAGTGCAAGCCAGCCGCGGAGGACCGCCCAGGGGTGGTCGTTCCAGAGCTCGAAGGTCTCCCTCGTGTCCCGCATCCCGTGCGAGAACACGTGCTGGTTGGCGGAGCTCATCCCTCCATCATCGACAGGGGGGTACGCCTAATTGACTCTGACGACGAGCTTGCCCACGTTGGCGCCGTCGAAGAGCATGTTGATCGCTCGCGGCAGCTCCTCGAAGCCCTCGACGACCGTCTCCAGCGGCTCCAGCCTGCCCTCGGCTATCCACGCCGAGAGCTGCGCGGAGACCTCCGGCAGGCGGCCGAAGTGGTCGAGCACGATGAAGCCCTGCATGGTGGCGCGCTGGACGAGCAGGTTGCCGAAGGCACGCGGCCCGGGCGGCGGCTCTGTGCTGTTGTAGCCGGAGATCAACCCGCAGAGCGCGACCCGGGCGCGCAGGTTGAGGCGGGAGAAGATCGCGTCCATGATCTCGCCGCCGACGTTCTCGAAGTCGACGTCGATGCCGTCGGGCGTGGCCTCGACGAGCTGCTCTCGCCAGTCCGCCGCGCGATGGTCGACCGCGGCGTCGAAGCCGAGCCGCTCGGTCAGGATCTCGCACTTCTCGGGGCCGCCGGCGATGCCGACAACCCGTGCCCCGTCGAGCTTCGCGATCTGGCCGGCGACCGAGCCCACCGCGCCCGCCGCCGCCGAGACGACGACCGTCTCCCCCGACTGCGGGCGGCCGATGTCCCGCATCCCCACCCAGCCCGTGAGCCCGGTCATGCCGAGGACGCCCAGGAAGGCGCTCGGCGAGACGCCCTCGATGCCGGGGACGGCCTGCAGCGGCGCGGTGTCGGAGGCGACGAGCCACTCCTGCCAGCCGATCAGCCCCTGCACGAGCTGTCCCTCCTCGTATTGCGGGTGCTTCGACTCGACGACGCGGCCGAGGCCGAGGCCGCGCATCGTCTCTCCGATCGCGACCGGCGGGAGGTAGCCGGGCATGTCGTTGATCCAGGCCCGGTTGGTGGGGTCGAGCGAGATCCACTCGGTGCGGACCAGCGCCTCGCCCTCGCCCAACTCGGCGGGCAACTCCTCCTCGTCGAGCTCGAAGGTGTCGGGACCGATGCGCCCGGTCGGGCGCTCACGCAAGAGGAAGCGACGGTTCACCGGCACACCCCGGACCCTATCGCCGAGAGTGGAGCTGAGGGGGCTCGAACCCCTGACCTTCGCGCTGCCAGCGCGACGCTCTTCCAGCTGAGCTACAGCCCCAGGAGGGGCAGATTCTAGCTCGACGGCGGGGGACCTCCCGGGGAGGCGCTAGGCGGCGCGATCGGCGCCGGAGTCGTCGTCGACGTCGAGGATCAGGCTGTCAGGGTCGTTGCGGCGGACCCGGAACTCGAG
>CAZQET010000352.1:0-2361 GCA_964591825.1 uncultured Conexibacteraceae bacterium | reverse complement strand
TCGAGGTTGGCGCACTCGGCGAGCTGGAAGCGCTCGGAGAGCGAGGCGCTCTGGCCCAGGGTGGAGAGCTCTGAGCCGCTGATCTGGCTCGGGTCGCAGCTGGTGCCGTTGCGGGCAAAGTCGGGCTTGTCGAGGTGCACTGCCACCGAGCGCACGTCGAGCGGGAAGCCGTCGCCGTCCACGATGAGATGGTCGGGTATTGGGTCCGCGCTGGCCGTGACCCGCGCAGTCACCGGGTCGATCCGGGTGGCAACGCGGGTAACGACCACGCCGAGGTCGAAGGGCCCGGCAACACCCGGGGTGATGATCGCGAGGCTGAGGGGTGCGCCCTTGTAGGGGCCGGCGAGGTACGCCTTGCCGGTGACGTGGTAAGGCGAGGGCCCGGCGCCGGCGGCGACGCTCACCGTGCCCACCTCGGAGGCGGCGGGACAGGAGGGGTGTGCCTGCTCCTGGGCGCCGTCGCCCGCGGCGCTGCGACCTTCGGCCTGAGCGATCTGGGCATCGGAGCACTCCGGGGTGCCGGCCAGCTTGGCGACCCAGCCCGGCGGCGGGCTGACGGTCACCTGGGAGAAGTGCTGGGTCGCGTCTTCGCGGCTCAGGTTGAGCACGAAGGGGGTTGGGTTCCCCGCGGTCGGCGAGACCGAACCGGCGTCGAAGGAGGGCGAGTTGGGCTGCTGCTCGGGCGAGGACGGGCATTCGCCACTTGGGCCCTGGCTGATCGCGTATTCGTCTCGATAGTCGACCGGCGGGGTGCCCGACCAGGGAGTTAGCTCCGAGTCGGTGGCGTATTCCCGGCAGGCTTCGGGGGTGCGCAGGGCGCCGGTGGGGCCGCCGAAGAAGCTCAATTTGAAATCGCTGAACGGCAGCTGCGGATTCTGGTCGAAGGTGGCCGTCAACTGGCCGGTGTCCGGATCGGCATCAATCTTGCCGGGCAGCTTGACGATGACGCCGCTCTGGGGATCGTCGACCACCAGGTAGATCGCCAGCTCGGAGTCAAAGGGGTTGTCGTGGGGCTTCGCCAGGTAGACCGACCCCGGCAGCGGGTTTTCCAGCAGAGGCGTGGTGACCTGCACCGTGCCGAGCTTGGAGGCGTCGGGGCAGCTGGGCTGATCGCCGTTCGGGGTGCCCGTGCTCGGGTCGATGCCGATCTGCGAGGAGGAGCAGGCCTCGAGCCCGTTGGCCGCCGAGGGATTGAGCGTCAGGCCCTGGGGCAGGGTCACCACGGCCTTCTTCAGAGTCGAGGTGGCGAGGGTGTTCAGGTCGTTGTTCTGCGGCACCTGCAGGTCGACGTCGAGCCCCGAGGGCGAGTCGGCGACGTTGGTCGTCGGTCTCGCGGTAAGGGTCGGAGCGAAGGCGAGCTGATCGCAGCCGGTGACGCCCTGGGGATTGCCGGCATTGTCCACCAGCTGCGCGATCTCGGAATCTGGGGCGCCCGGGTTCTGCCAGGAGCTCGCCGTGATGGTCGAGCTGAGCGGGCCCGAGCAGGCGGAGGGCATGCTCAGGAACGGAGCCTGGTCGGCCGGAACCGGACAGACGTCGTCGAAGTAATTCTGAACGTATCCGCAGGCGCCGCGCAGCGGGTCGTGGATCGAGCTGGATGGATCGCCCCAGAAGTCAAAGGAGCTGGCGCTGATACCACCGAACTCGGGAATGTTGAGCGCTTTCGCGCTGAGCGCGTAGTTGCGCGCCGGGTCGACGCCGCCCAAGACGTGGATGTAGATGCTGAGCGCCGCCGGCTCCATGGCGAAGGAGGCGGCGCTGCCCGGCGGCGCGATCATGTTGTAGACCGAGTCCTGGAAGCCGGAGTTGAGGAAACTGAAGATCGTGGCCGAGAACTGGAGGTTGCCGACCACAGAGCCGCTCGGGCAGGACGGCGGGCCGGGGGAGTTTTTGATCACCATCGGTGTCTCGAGCTGAGCCTCGGTGCACTTCGGGGTGGCGCCGGGGTCAAAGACGAGCCCGGGTGGCAGGCTGACCGAGACGTTGCGTGTGGTGTCCGCCGGGTTGATGCGGTTGTAGGCATCATGAGCCGTGTTGGCGGCATAGCCGATGCGGAAATCGTAGGGGTGAGCGCCCGCTTGGGTGACGGCGCTGCCGTCGGAGTCAAGCGCCAGCGTGTCGAAGCTCTCGATGCCGAAGGGGGTCGGATCGGCGTTGAAAGGAGTGTCCTCGGAGACGGTGACCGGGGCGGCGCCGCCCCCGGAGATCGTCAGCTGGTTGGTGACCGTGGCAGGGCCGGAGGCCGGCGCCTGAAGCGGAATCTGGAAGATGATCACCTCACCAGGCTGCACCGCATTGGGGTAGGTGCAGGTGACGGGCGGGCCGACGTCGCAGGTATCGAAGACCGTGTTGTGCTGGAAG
>CAZQET010000351.1:0-5091 GCA_964591825.1 uncultured Conexibacteraceae bacterium | reverse complement strand
GCGGGAATCTGCCGCAGGATGAAGCGATCGAACAGCGGAACGGCAAACGAATACCGTCCGAAGCGGTTCTTGTAGATCAATCCGCCGCCGCAAAGACTCGCCAGCATCTGATTGACGTGGCTGCTGGTGAACGGCTTGTCGAGCCCCTTCGAAGCCTCGACGACCTCCTGCACCGAGAACTCGTCCTCGGGCTTTCCCAGCGTCGCGATGGCCCAAAGGAGATCTCGTTGACGATCTGTTGCCCGTGCCCACCTGCCGGCGAAGAAATCGGAGTCGAGCTTGAGCGTGATTGCGTCGAGCGGAACGGAGTAGGGAGTTGACGCCCCCTGACGCTGCAAGAGCAGAAACGCATCGAACACCTCACGGCAGATGAATTGAATGAAGTAGGGGTATCCGCCGGAGTCCGCGACGATCGTTTCGACCGACTCATCCGAAAAGTGGATGGGGCAGTTCGCGTCCTCGATCGGCCTGACGATCGCCTCGCGGCTGGCGTCCGCGTCGAGCTTGTCGAGAACGATCACCCGAAACATCCGCTCGGCGAACGTCCGTGCCTCAACCAGCTTTGGGAACAGGGTCGGGAGGCCCGTCAAGGCCAGCATGAATGGGATCTCCTTTCGCTGAATCGACTGGAAGACATCGAGCAGCAGCGAGAGGGGGAACTCGTTTTTCTTTGACGAGTCGGCAAGGTTCTGCGCCTCGTCGTAAGCAAAGACCACGCCCCAATTCCCGTTCCTGGCGATGGCTTCGGCTGCGACGCTCAAAACCGCCTTCAGCTTGTCCCCCGCCAAGCCGGGGGTGGACCCATAGATCCCTCTCAGGGCCTCGAAGTCCAGATGGATGTCCCTCGTGCCTCCCCCAAATCCGGGCAAATCCGCCTCGCCAATCACCAAGGCCGAGGTTGCGACGGATAGGTCTGCCATCAGCCGTGTCGCAAGCGCTTCTTCGCTGACGCTCGCCGACTCGGAGAGGTCCGTCCCCACCCAAATCCACCCCCGCTCAATCGCGAGCGGCTTGAACGTTTCCAGCAGAACGGTCTTGCCGACACCCCTGAGACCGGTCAGCAGCGGATTCTCCAAAATGATCTCCTGATCGAGCAATTTCGCGAACTCACGCTGCTCTGGCAGCCGGCCGGCCAGGAATGGGGGTCTATGTCCGGCCCCTGGGCGAAAGGGATTCGTGAACGGCTCTGCCGAACTGACATTCATTTAGCTCGCCTCCTAAATTTAGGACTTGAGCTAAATTTATATCAATCTCTTGAGAGCCCTTATTCGGCGACGAAGAGGTAGCGGCCCGCGGCCGCTGCTACGGCGAGACCGCCGCTGATGTCGCGCTCGGTGTCGGAAAGGGCCTGCAGGGCGAAGCCGTCGGCGATCGCGAAGAGGTAGGAGACGATCTCCTCGGCGTCGTAGCGCAGCTTCAGCACGCCCTCACGCTCCTTGCTGCGCAGCACGTCGGCGACGTGTGAGCGGGTGCGCTCGAAGAGCTGGCCGACCTCGTGCTGAATCTCGGGGTTGCGGCGGCCGGCGCTGAAGAGCTCGTAGAGAAGGAGGAAGAAGGTCGGCTCGTTCTCGATCAGGTCGTTGAGGCTGGCAAGCAGGACGTCGATCACGTCGTCGACGGTCTCGGCCTTGGCGAGCGGCTCGTCGAGGCGGGCGACGCGGATCTCCGCGTCGCGGCGCACGACCTCGACCAGCAGCCGCTCCTTGGTCCCGAAGTAGTAGTGCAGCAGGCCGCGGCTGACGCCCGCCTCCCGCGCCACGTGCTCGAAGGTCGAGCCCGCCGCCCCTCGCTTGGCAACGCTCTCCCGCATCGCGTCGACGATGCGCTGCGCCTTCTCGCCGCTGAGCTCCCGCTCTCGGGTCGCCGCCTCCATAGAGATCAGTCTAGATAGCCCAGGCGGCCAGGCGCGTCATCCGCGGGTGCGGCGACTGGGGGCGTTCATCTATGCGCCGTTAATGCTCGTAGTAGACGTGTACTCGAACTCCTCCTCGGCTCCAAAGAGGGAGTCGAGCACGGTCTTGCGAGCGTCCTCACTGAAGATCAGAGCGAGGCCGGCGCCGATCAGGGCGAGCATGACGAGGCGGCCGAGGCGGCTCTTCTTGCGCTTCTTTGGCGCCCGCAGAGCTTCGCTGGCGTCGCGCAGGTTCTCGGCCGCGGTCTTGAGGTCCCGCTGCACCTTCTTGTCGCTGGTCACCGCCTTGACGGTGCTGCCGTTGCTGGTCGCACGACCGTATGCGCCCCGCGCCGCCTCGAAGGCCTTCCTGAGGCTGTCGCGCAGCTCTTCGTCTTCGATCAGCCGCTGCACGTAGGGGTTCTCGCGTGCGGTGGAGTACAGATCGGCGGCCTGGGTCGCCTTGGTCTTGCTCATGCCATCTCCTCGCTGGGTTCTCCGGGGTCCGATTCAGGATAACCACGATCCTGGGGCGGCGTGATCAAGGGCTCATTCCGTCAAGCAGCACCCCGTTCGAGCGGAAGCCCAGCTCGGCGCGGCGCACCTTGCTCAGGCGCAGCGGCACCAGCTCCGGCCCAGGGGTGACGAAGCGGCGGACGTAGAGGCGGCCGGCGCGGCCGTAGCCGGCTTCGCGGAAGCCCGGCCCGAGCACGCCGGGCGGAGGCGGCGGAGCGGGGCCGTCGGAGATGAAGTCGATCTCGCCGACCCACCAGCGAAAGCCTTCGCCGGCCGTGGCCTGGACCGAGCCGGTCGAGAGGTAGTAGCGGAGCGGCGCCTCGCCGATCGTCCAGGTGACCATCGCCCGCGGCACGGTCGGTTCGCCTAGCTCATCGGCGACCGCCTCCCAGTCGGGGCGCTGCAGCGCCGGCGAGACGCTGGCGTAGACCGAGAAGCCGAGCCAGTAGACGGCGAGGAGCGCGGCCAGGGCGGCGCCGAGGCGGGGCGCCCGGCGCAGCGAGAGACCGACCGCGAGCACGATCAGCAACGGCACCAGGGCGGGCAGCAGGTTGCGGGGGAGGACGAAGTCCTTGCCGGAGTCGAGCAGGGCGAGCGCCAGCGGCGCCAGCAGCGTGAAGGCGGCTACCGCCAGCGGCAGCGCGGCGGCACGACGCTCGTCGCGGTCGCCCCGCGCCGCGAGCAGCGCGACGCCGAGCACCGCGATCGCCGCCGGCGCGAGTGCCCAGGGCCAGTGGATCGGCTGCGCGATCACGTCGCCGGTTTCGCCCAGGGCGAAGCCGAAGCCGGTTTCGGCAAAGCGATGGCCGAGGGTGAAGTTGGCGATCCATTCGGCGTGTTCGAAGGACATCTGATGAACCAGTAGCGGGGCCAGCGCGACCCCGAAGCCGGCGACGATCGCCACTCCCGGCAGGGCGGCACGGCGGCGGCGCCAGAGCAGCCAGGCCGCCTCGGCGGCGACCGGGAAGAAGGCGAAGTAGTGGGTCGCCAGGGCGAGGCCCGAGAAGAGGCCCCAGAGGATCGCGTTGCGCCTCGCGTCCTCCCCCCCGTCGGCGGTGCGCAAGCAATAGAGAAGCGAGAGCGCCGCCAGCAGCACGAACAGGGCGTAGGCGCGTCCCTCCTGCGAATACCAGAGCAGCATCGGGTTGACGGCGACCAGCGCGGCCGCGATCAGCCCGACGCGACGCGTGCGCAGCTCGGCGCCGATCAGGTAGGCGACCGGGACCGTGGCGACGCCGGCGAGCGCCGAGAAGGAGCGCAGCCCCACCTCCCCCGTGCCGGTCACCTGGGTCCAGGCCCAGGCCAGGGCGTAGTAGAGCGGCGGCGCCGACTCGCTGAAGCCGACCGCGTCCATCGCGTGCCAGAAGCCGTCGCGCAGGATGCGGCTGGCGGTGACGATCTCGTCGTGGTGATAGGCCTGCAGGCCAAGGGTGGCGAAGCGCAGGGCCGCCGCCAGCGCGGTCAGGCCGGCGAGGATCCAGAAGGCGCGCGAGCGGGCTCGCGCGGCCTCACGGAGTTTGTCGATCCGAGTGCTGGGCCGAAGCCGGCCGAGGGCGCTCGCTGCCTCCATCGTCCCCTAGGCGAGCGCCGCGTCGATCGCCTTCGAGACCTCGTCGACGTAGACGAACTCCAGCTCGCTGCGCTCCTGCTCGGGGATCTCCGCCACGTCGCCCTCATTTCGCTGCGGCACGATCACCCGCTTGATGCCCGCTCGCTGGGCCGCCAACGACTTCTCCTTGAGGCCGCCGATCGGCAGCACCTGGCCGGTGAGAGTCACCTCGCCGGTCATTGCCACGTCGTTGCGGACCGGCCGGCCGCTGACCAGCGAGGAAAGCGCAATGGTCATTGCGACCCCAGCCGAGGGGCCGTCCTTGGGCACCGCCCCGGCGGGCACGTGGATATGGATGTCGTTCTCGCCGAACCAGCCCTCGTCGAGCTTGGCAGCAATCTCGCGCCAGTGGCCGCGCACGTAGGAGAGCGCCGCCTGGGCAGACTCCTTCATCACGTCGCCGAGCTGTCCGGTGATCGTCAGCCTGCCCGAGCCGGGCATCGAGGTCGCCTCGATGAAGAGAACGTCGCCGCCGGTCGGCGTCCAGGCGAGGCCGGTGGCGACGCCGGGATCCTTGGTCCGGCGTCGCTGTTCGGCGAAGACGCGGCGGCGGCCGAGCAGCTCGCGGGCCCGTTTGGCCGAGATCTTCACCTTGCCGTTGCCCTTGCCCTCGGCGACCTCGCGGGCAACTTTGCGGCAGATCGTGCCGATCTGGCGCTCCAGGTTGCGCACCCCGGCCTCGCGCGTGTACTCCTCGACGATCGCGGAGAGAGCCGGGTCGGCGAACTCGATCTGCGAGGGCTTCAGTCCGTTGGCCTCGATCTGGCGTGGCACCAGGTAGCGGCGGGCGATGTGCTTCTTCTCCTCCAACGTGTAGCCGGCCAGCTCGATCGTCTCCATCCGGTCCTGCAGCGGCCCGGGGATCGTGTCGAGGATGTTCGCCGTGGCGATGAACATCACCTCGGAGAGGTCGAACTCGAGGTCGAGGTAGTGGTCGCGGAAGGCGTGGTTCTGGGCCGGGTCGAGCACCTCGAGCAGGGCCGCCGTCGGGTCGCCGCGCCAGTCGGCCCCGACCTTGTCGACCTCGTCGAGCAGGATCACGGGGTTCATCGTGCCGGCGTCGCGCAGCGCCCGG
>CAZQET010000350.1:0-1879 GCA_964591825.1 uncultured Conexibacteraceae bacterium | reverse complement strand
CCGGCTTCGCGGATCGCAATCGGCATCTGGGCGGTCATCTGCGTCTCGATGAAGCCGGGGGCGACGGCGTTGATCGTCGCCCCGCGCCCGGCCAGCTCCGGCGCCAGCGCCTCGACCATGCCGATCACGCCCGCCTTCGATGCGGCGTAGTTGGTCTGCCCGGCGTTGCCGGCGATGCCCGACATCGAGGAGACGCAGACGACGCGCCCGTTGGCCTTCAGGTGCCCGCCCCCGAGCAGGGCGTCGTTGATCCGCTCCTCGCTCGAGAGGTTGATCTCCATCAGCTCGCTCCAGCGCTCGGCGGGCATCTTGGCGATCGTGCGGTCGCGGGTGACGCCTGCGTTGTGGACGACCACGTCGACGCCGCCGGCGAGGTGCTCGGCGACCCGTTGCGGCGCCTCCGGCACAGTGATGTCGAGCTCGAGCGACTCGCCGCCGGCCTCGGTCATCACGCGGCGCAGGTCACCGGCGGCCTGGGGCACGTCCAGCCCGACCACCCTGGCGCCGTCGAGCGCCAGGGTGGCGACGACCGATTCTCCGATCCCGCGCGAGGCGCCCGTGACCAGAGCCAGCTTGCCGTCGAGGGGCTTGTCCCAGTCGATCTCGGGAAGCGGGGCGACACCGGGGCCGACCCGCACCACCTGGCCGGAGACGTAGGCGGAGCGCGGCGAGAGCAGGAACCTCAGCGTCGAGTCCAGCTGGTCCTCGCCGCCGGCCGAGACGAGCACCAGCTGGGCCGTGGCCCCGCGCCCGCCGATCTCCTTGGCGAGCGACCGGGTGAAGCCCTCCAGCGCGCGCTGGGCGGTTGCGGCGCGCGTCGTCCCGGCCTCGCCCGGCGGCGTTCCCAGGACCACGACGCGCCCGTTGCGCTCGAGCCTCCCGACGCCCCGGTGGAAGAAGCGCTGCAGCTCGACGAGCTCGGTCGAGTCCGCGATCCCGGAAGCGTCGAAGACGAGCGCCTTGGTCCCGCCCTCGCCACCGGCCCGCTCCACTTTGATCCGGTCGAGGGCGGCCCTCAGCGGCCGCTCCAGCCGCCCGCCCGGCGCGGCGCCAGAGAGCAGGCGGCCGCCGATGACCGGCCCGCCGCCGGCCGCTCGGCGCTCCAGCGTCACCGGCCGGGGCAGGCCGAGGCGGCGCGCCACGGTCGATGCGAGGGGCGCGTTGACGACCTTTGCGTAGCGGTCGCTACTCATGGCCTCCTCCCGGTCCCTCGAGGATTGCCACCACTCCCTGTCCGCCGGCGGCGCAGATGCTGATCGCACCCCGTCCCCCGCCGTCTTCGTGCAGCTGCTTGGCTTGGCTGGCGACGAGGCGCCCGCGGGTGGCCGCAAAGGGATGGCCGGCGGCGAGCGAGCCGCCGTTGACGTTGAGCCTGGCGCGGTCGATCGACCCGAGCGGGCCGTCGAGGCCTAGCTTCTCCCTGCAGAACGCCTCGTCCTCCCAGGCGGCCAGCGTGCAGAGCACCTGGGCGGCGAAGGCCTCGTGGATCTCGTAGTAGTCGAAGTCGCCGAGGTCGATTCGCGCGCGCCCCAGCATTCGGGGCATCGCGTAGGCCGGAGCCATCAGCAGCCCTTCGCGCTTGTGGACGTGGTCCACGGCCGCTGTCTGAGCCTCGGTCACATAGGCGAGGACGGGCAGGCCTCGCTCCTCGGCCCAGGCCTCCGAGGAGAGCAGCACGGCGCTGGCGCCATCGCTGAGCGGCGTCGAGTTGGCGGCCGTCATCGTCCCCGCCTCGCCGCCGAAGACGGGCTTCAGCCCGGCCAGCTTCTCGAGGCTCGAGTCGGGGCGCAGGTTCTGGTCGCGCTCGAGGCCGAGGTAGGGGGTGACGAGGTCCGCCATGAAGCCGCGCTCGTACGCGGCGGCGAGGTTGCGGTGGCTG
>CAZQET010000349.1:0-9346 GCA_964591825.1 uncultured Conexibacteraceae bacterium | reverse complement strand
CAATGCGTCCTCCGGCTAGGGGTTTTTCGGGACTCGCTTCGCCCCGGTCGCAAGACTCAACGCGCTCGCCCCCGCGCTTCTTGCGAGTGCGAGCGCCGAATGACGGCGGCAGAAGAATCGGTCCCGGGCGGGCGTTTGTCGGGCGAACGGATTCGACCAGCGAACTGAAGGGCGAAGCAATGAGAACACTGGTAACCGGAGGTGCCGGCTTCATCGGCTCACACGTCGTCCGCGAGCTGCTCGCCCGCGGCGACGACGTCGTCGTCCTCGACTCGCTGGAGGAGCAGGTGCACAACGGCGTCGAGCCCGACCTGCCCAACTCGGTGGAGCTCCTGGTCGGCGACGTCGGCGACGTCGCCCTCGCCGACCGCGCCCTCGCCGGCGTCGACCGGGTCGTGCACCTGGCCGCCGCGGTCGGCGTCGGCCAGTCGATGTACGAGATCGCCCGCTACACCGAGCTCAACACGATGGCCACCGCCCGCTTCCTCGAGCGGCTGGTCGCCGCTCGCCCGCTGCCGGCGCGGCTCGTCGTCGCCTCCTCGATGTCGATCTACGGCGAGGGCGAGTACGAGTGCCCCGAGCACGGCCGCCAGGCGCCCGGGCCGCGCGCCGAGGAGCAGCTGCTGGCGCGCGAATGGGAGCTCGCCTGCCCCGAGTGCCGGCGCCCGCTGAGCCCGCTGCCGACCAGCGAGAGCAAGCCGATCCTGCCGACCTCGATCTACGCGATCAACAAGCGCGACCACGAGGAGATGTCACTGGTCACCGGCGCCGCCTACGGCATCCCCACCGTCGCCCTGCGCTTCTTCAACGTCTACGGCGAGGGCCAGGCGCTCTCCAACCCCTACACCGGGGTTGCCGCGATCTTCGCCTCGCGTCTGCTCAACCGGCGCGCCCCGATGGTCTTCGAGGACGGCCGCCAGTCGCGCGACTTCACCCACGTCTCCGACATCGTCGCCGGCATCCTCGGCGCCCTGGAGTCCGAGACCGCGCCCGGGCACGCGATCAACCTCGGCACCGGCGTCTCGACCTCCGTCACCCGGGTCGCCGAGGTGCTCGCCGCCGGCATCGGGGTCGAGGTCGAGCCGGAGCTCAACGAGCGCTACCGGGCCGGCGACATCCGCCACTGCTACGCCGACATCCGCCGCGCCGAAGAGCTGCTCGACTACGCGCCGCAGGTCGGCTTCGAGCAAGGCATGGCGGCCCTGGTCGATTGGCTGGCCGATCAGGAGGCCGTCGATCGCGTCGACGACGCCACCAAGGAGCTCGCCGCGCGCGGCCTGGCGCGCTGAGGGCCGTCCACTTGACCGGCGGCGGCTCACACGACCTGGCGATCGTCATCGTCTCGACCAACGAGGCGCGCTGGCTCGAGCCCTGCCTGAGCACGGTCTGCGCCAGCTTCGGCGGCGCTTCGGTCGACGTCGTCGTGGTTGACAACGAATCCAGCGACGGCACCCGCGAGCTGGTCGAGTCGCGCTTCCCGGCGACCCGCGTGGTCGACTCCGTCAACCATGGCTTCTCGCACGCCAACAACCGCGGCGCCGCCACCTGCGACGCGCGCTACGTGCTCTTTCTCAATCCCGACACCGAGGTCGTCTCCGGCACCTTCGGCGAGCTGGTCGAAGCGATGGACGAGCGCCCCGACGTCGGCCTGATCGGCGTCAAGCAGCTGACCGGCGACGGCGAGCTGTGGCCGACGATCCGCTACTTCCCGAGCGTCTCGCGGGCCTGGGGCGAGGCCTTCGCCTCCGAGCGCTGGCCACGGCGCGGCCGCTGGGCGGGAGAGCGCGAGACCAACCTCGCCACCTACGAGCAGGAGGTCACCTGCGACTGGACCTCGGGCTCCTTCATGCTCGCCCGCCGCGAGGCGCTGCTCAGCTCCGGCCTGCTCGACGAGCGCTTCTTCATCTACTCCGAGGAGACCGACCTCTGCCTGCGCGTCAAGCGCGCCGGCTGGGAGATCCGCCACCTGCCGGCGATGACGATCGTCCACCACGCCGGCAAGGGCGGCACGCGTCCGAGGATGGTCGCCCAGGACGCCTACGCCAGGCGCCAGTACGCACGCAAGCACTTCAGCCAGCCCCAGCGGGCCGCCTTCCTCGGCGCCGTCTTCACCCGCCATGCGCTGCGCGCCGCCGCGCCCGGCTCCGAGCCCGAGTCAAAGGCCAAGCGAGCGGCGGCTCGTGCCGCGGTGCGCACGCTGCTGGGGCACTCGGAGCCCCCCTTCGGGGCGCCACCTCCCACCTCGCTCAGCGCCCTCGAGCGGTCCTGAGCAAGCCGACTACCCGGCCTCGTCCGTTTTTCCACCGCTCCGCGCCCGGGAGGATGCAAGCGGTCGAGCGGGCCACTCGTTTGTGAGGTGATGAATCTCGACCACGCGATCGAGACCCTCGTAGTCGGCTACGGCTACTGGGGCCCGAACATCGTCCGCAACGTCGCCGAGCGTCCCGAGTTCCGGCTCGCCGGCCTCTGCGAGCGCGACGAGAAGCGGATCGAGGACTTCCGCGCTCGCAACCCGGGCGCCGTCTGCGAGCGCGACTTCGACGTGGCCCTTGCCGATCCCACGCTCGAAGCCGTGGCGATCGCGACCCCCCCGCACACGCACTACGAGCTGGTGCGCAAAGCGCTGGAGGCCGGCAAGCACGTGCTGGTCGAGAAGCCGCTGGCCCGCACCTCCGCCGAGGCCGCCGAGCTGATGACGCTGGCCGAGGAGCTCGACCTGGTGCTGATGCCCGGCCACACCTTTCTCTACAGCCCACCGGTGACCAAGATCCGCAACCTGATCCAGGACGGCGTCCTGGGCGACATCTACTTCGTCACCTCCTCGCGCATGAACCTCGGCAAGTACCAGCGCGACGGCGTCGTCCTCGACCTCGCCCCGCACGATCTTTCGATCCTGCTGCACTGGCTTGACCGGCCGCTGCTCGAGGTGACCGCGAACGGCCGCAGCATCCACCAGGACGGCGTCCACGAGACCGCCTTCCTCACCCTCTGCTTCGAGGGCGGCGCCCAGGCCAACGTCCAGGTCTCCTGGCTGGCGCCGCGCAAGATGCGCCAGATGGTCGTCGTCGGCAGCCGCCAGATGGTTCAGTACGAGGACACCGCCTCCGACGACCCGGTGCGGGTCTATGACCGGGGCATGGAATTCTCGAAGCCACCCGCAAACTTCGGCGAGTACCGGCTCACCTACCGCACCGGCGACGTGATCGCGCCGCGGATCGAGCCCGCCGAGCCGCTCGGCCTCGAGCTCAAAGATTTCGCCTCAGCGATCCTCGAGGGGACCGAGCCGGTCTCCAGCGCCCGACTCGGGCTCGAGGTCGTCTTCGCACTGGAGGCGCTGGAGCGTTCCCTGGATGGCCGTGGCGAGCCCGTCGCGGTGCGCTCCGTCGACGACGCCCTGCTGCAGGGGCGCATCCGACAGGCTGCCTGACACCCCTCTCCTGGGCGCGCAGGGCCCATCGCCGCCCCCGCCCCCGTGCAAGTGCCTCCGGTGAGGCGTGAGCTGGGGAGTCAGGAAGTGCGGGCCGCCGGCGCCGCGAGCAGATCGAGGTCCGCAAGATAGGCGTGCAGCGAGTGATTGACGAGCGTGGCGACGTCGACCCCGTGCCGCGCCGCCTCGCGCTCCAAGGTCGCCTCGAGCTCGGGGTCGAGGGACAGGTCCAGCCGGTAGGAGTCGGCCGGCGCAGGCGGCTCAGAGAGGAATCTGGGCGGCGCCTGGAGCGCCTCGCCGGACCGCACCTTGTCCGAGTAGTGACCGAGGGCGGTGCGCACGCTGGACGCCAGATCGGCGCCCAACTCGGACTCGATGCCAAAACGCAGAAATGTGCCCAACGAGATCTTCACGACGCTCTATGCGGACAACCCCGCTCCCTTTGCGGGATTTTCACGACCACCTCCAGATTCATTCCATCTTCAGCCTGTCCTCCTATCTTTAACCGCCCTCCGATCTCAGCCTGTCCAAATCCCGTGCGCCTACCCACCTTTAGGGATGCGACCCAAATTTGGACGAATATTGAGCATTGACATTCGGACGAAGGGCCACTATTTCTTCAGGCCCTCCCGCAGACCATTCTGCATTTTGGGAGCAAAGTTTGGGCCGACACGGCACAGGTCACCTTCACGACCAGGCCGCAGAGGCAAAAGAGGATCGAGCCCCGGAGGAACCGGTGACCAGTCGCGATAACGAGTTGCGCCCCCAGAGCCTGATGCGCTTCCAGAGCGGCTCGTCGGCCGAGAACAGCAAGCTGGTCCAGAAAGCGGTCCAGCACGCCCAGGCGGGCGATCGAGAGGGCATCCACTTCCTCTACGTCCGCTTCGCCCCTGACGTGCAGCGCTTCGTCAACAGCCTCGTCAAGGATCACCACGAGGCCGAAGACATCACCCAGAACATCTTCGCGAAGCTGATGAGCTCGATCGTCAAGTACGAGCCCCGCGACGTGCCCTTCGCCGCCTGGATCATGCGGGTGGCTCGCAATGCCGCCCTCGATCACCTCCGGGCGAAGCGGCCGCTGCCGACCGAGGAGGTGCGGGTCACCGACTCGGGCGATACCCAGGTCGCGCTGGATCGCGGGCGCCAGCTGCGCCACGCGCTCGAGGAGCTGCCCGAGGACCAGCGCGAGGTGCTGATCCTACGCCACATCGCCGGCCTCTCACCGGTCGAGATCGCCGACCGGCTGAAGAAGTCGGAGAGCTCCGTGCACGGCTTGCACCACCGCGGCCGGCGCACGCTGCGGGCCAAGCTCACCGAGCTCGGCGCCGCTCCCGTGGTCGCCCCCGGAGCCTGAGCCAGAGCTAACCGGCGTCTTCCTCGTCGAGCTCGGCCAGGATCCTGGCCGTCACGCGCCCCGCGTCCAGCTCGGCCGCGTAGTAGAAGATCGCGTGCTCGAGCAGCCGCTCGGCGACGACCTCCTGGCTCGCCGCCTCACCCTCGAAGTCCCGCCAGAGGCTCTCGTCGAGACTGAGCTCGAGCTCGACCGTCTCCCCCGCCCGCCGTTCGTCGTTGAGGAAGGGCGGGTAGGCCCAGGCCGGGCCGCCGGCCGCTTTGTCGCGCAGATAGAGCCTGATCGCGCGCAGGAGCTCTTCGGAGGCGGTCTTGCCGTCACTCCCGGGCTCGCTGTTTCGAGTCAGCACCTCGGCCGCGAGCGCGCCGAGGGCGATCCTCACCTTCGTCACCGTCTGCCTTCTCCTCTAGATCAGCGGCGCCACCCGTCAGCTCATGCTACCCCAGCCCGTGACGCCTCAGGCGTTTGGAAGAAAACGCTCATGCAAGCGCGACGTCAGCCCCTACCCAGAGCCGGCGTCGGACGGGCTCAGGCCGCCGGGGTTATCCGATAGGCGTCGAAGACCGACTCGACGTTGCGCAGGCGGGCGATGCACTGCTTCAGCTGCTCGGTATCGCCGACCTCGATCACGAACTTGTTTTTGACCATCGGGTGATTGGTGGTGCAGCTGGCGGCGATGATGTTGATGCCGGCCTCCGAGAAGGTGCGCGAGAGGTCCTCCAACAGGCGAGTGCGGTCGTAGGCGTCGATCTGCAGCTCAACCCGATAGGAGGACTCGTTCTCACCGTCCCAGCTCACGTCGACGAACCTTTCCGGCGCCCGCTTCAGCGCCTTCATGTTCTTGCAGTCGGTCCGGTGAATGGTGATACCACGGCCGAGGGATACATAACCTGCTATATCGTCGCCGGGGACCGGCCGGCAGCACTTGGCGAGGCGCACGGCGACGTTGGCGGCGCCCTTGACGCTGATCCCGTAGTTGGAGGCGTCCTTCGTACGCCGCGCCTTGTCCTCACGGTGACCTCCAGGCAGGCCGAGCGGATCGGTTTCCTCGACCGCCTCACCCTCCTTCAGCCGCTGCATCAGCTTGTTGGCGACGGCCTTGGTCGAGACCTTGCCCTGCCCCAGAGCAATGTAGAAGTCGGTCGCCTTGCGGAAGCCCATCTCGCGGATCACGTCGATCAGCAGCGGCGAGGAGGCAACTTTCTGCATCGGTAGGCCGCGCGTGCGCAGCGCTTCCTCGAGCCCTTCGCGGCCCTTGCGCTCGGCGTCCTCGCGGCTCTCCTCCTTGAAGAAGGCGCGGATCTTGTTGCGGGCGCGGCTGGTCCGCACCAGCTTCAGCCAGTCGCGCGAGGGGCCGCGCTTCTTCTTGGCGGTCAGCACCTCGACGATGTCGCCCGAGCGCAGCTGGTAGTGCAGCGGCACGATCGAGCCGTTGACCTTGGCGCCGACGCAGGCGTGGCCGACGTCGGTGTGCACGGCGTAGGCGAAGTCGAGCGGCGTCGAGCCGGCGGAGAGGCTCTTCACTTCGCCCTTCGGGGTGAAGACGAAGACTTCGTCCTCGAAGAGGTCGACCTTGAGCGACTCGAGGAACTCGGCTGGATCCTGATCGCCCTCGGCCTCGACCAGCTGGCGCAGCCAGGTCATCTTCTCCTTGCGCGGATCGGCGACGCCCCCCTCCTTATAGGCGACGTGGGCGGCAATCCCGTACTCGGCCAGCTTGTGCATCTCCTCGGTGCGGATCTGGATCTCCAGCGGCTTGCCCTCGGGGCCGATCACCGTCGTGTGCAGGGCCTGGTACATGTTGGCCTTGGGCATCGCGATCCAGTCCTTGAAGCGGCCCGGCAGCGGCTTCCAGAGCGAGTGGATGACGCCGATCGCGCCGTAGCAGTCCTTGACGGAGCCGACGATCACCCGCATCGCCGTGAGGTCGAAGATCTCGTTGAACTCGCGCCCCTTCTTGGTCATCTTCGTGTAGATCGAGTAGAAGTGCTTGGCGCGGCCGGAGATCTCGGCCTCGATCCCGAGCTGGCGTAGCTCGGTGGCGAGGAAGTGACCCGCCTCGGCGACGTAGGTCTCGCGCTCGGTGCGCTGCTGGGCGACCAGCTGCTTGATTTCGGCGTACTTGCGCGGGTGCAGGGTGGCGAAGGCGAGGTCCTCCAGCTCCCACTTGATCGCGTGGATTCCGAGGCGATGGGCGAGCGGCGCGTAGATCTCGAGCGTCTCGCGCGACTTGGCCAGCTGCTTCTGCTTGGGCAGCGCGCCCAAGGTGCGCATGTTGTGGAGGCGGTCGGCGAGCTTGATCAGAATTACCCTGACGTCGCTCGCCATCGCCACCATCATCTTGCGGTAGTTCTCGGCCTGGCGCTCGTCGCGGCTCTCGAAGGTGATCCCGGTCAGCTTGGTGACGCCGTCGACCAGCTGGGCGACCTCCTCGCCGAACTCGGCGCGGATCTCCTCCAGGCTGGCGCTGGTGTCCTCGACCGTGTCGTGCAGCAGGGCAGCGCAGAGCGTCTCGGTGTCGAGCCGCATGCCGGCGCAGATCTGGGCCACCCCGACCGGGTGGGTGATGAACTCGTCGCCGGAGCGACGCAGCTGGTCGGCGTGGCGCTCGCAAGCAAAGTCGAAGGCGTGCTTGACCGCCTCGCGGTCGATCGCCGCCACCGCCGTGGCGACCGCGCCAGCCGCACCGTTTGCGCCGGCCTCGATGGCCGGGGCGGAGTCGAACTCCTCGACCACGGCGAAGAGATCCGCCAGAAGCTCGGGGTGATCTAGGGCTGTCGGTGTGCTTCGAGGTATCGCCGGGCCTCCTCGTGGCGGGCGCTGTAGGCGCGGAACGACGCCGAGCGCTCGAGATCCGTTCCCTCTGAGGATACGACCCGGACCGACCCCTCGCCCGCTTTGGGCTCTCCCCGCAGCAGATCGAGCTCGGCGAGGACGCGGAAGCAGCGCGCCGCGGTCTCGGCGGAGCGCGGCTGGGAGCCGCTGCCGATCAGCGCGGTGCGCAGCTGCTCGCCCGCTGCGCCGTCAGCCTCGCGCAGGTCGCGAAAGGTGGCGACCAGGGTCGGCCTCTGCGCCAGCTGGACGTCGAGACAGGTCGACGCGAAGCGCCACTCGGCCTCGCCCCATGCCCGGTGCAGGTAACCGCCCTCACTCGCGGCGACCGAGGCGAGCCGCTCGAGGTGCGCGCCGGGTGGCGGATCAACGAGGACGACGTGGCGGAATGGCGCCGCGATCCCCGGTGAGCGATCCAGCTCTTCGTAGCCGGCGAGGCGCACGCCCTCGCGCCCAAGGGCGGCGCGCAAGTCGGCGTCGGCGACCAGGGCCAGCACCTCCTCGCCGCAGGCGGCGAGCTCGCCGGCCACGGCGGCCGGGGCGTTCGCGCTGCGGGACGTCGTGCGCTGATGGCCTTCCCCGGGCTCAGGCGGCCGCCACTCGGCCGGGTCGCGCGCGCGCTCGGCCTCGAAGCGCCGCCACCACTCCCCCGCCTCCAGCTCGGCCTCCTCGCGCTCGCGCTGATAGAGCTCGCGCTGATAGAGCTCGCGCAGGACCACCCGCGGCTCGACCGCGCCGTTCCAGCGGTTGACCTCGAGTCGCACCGCAACGTCGACCAGGTCGTCCTCGCCGACGCCGAGGCTGGGCCGTCCGAAGGCGACCCCGAGCGCCCGGTGCGAGCCGCTGTGCAGGCTGAAGCGTGAATGCTTGCCCTCGCCCATCGTGCGCACGTCCCGCACCCGCGCCGACGGCACCAGCAGGCGCACGCCTGGGTTGCCCATCCCAAACGGCGCCAATCGCCCCAGCTCCTCGGCCAGGTCCAGCCCGAGCGACGCCCCACCCACCATCGCATCAATCCGCTCAGTCCGCACCAGGTCCTCCGGCGTGAGAACGCTTTCCGCGTGGGCAACAAACGCCGCCCTGAACGCATCGACGTTCGCCGCCTCCAGCTCCAGTCCGGCCGCGGCCTTGTGCCCGCCGAACCCACTCAGGTGCTCTTCGCACGCCTGAAGCCCAGCGAGCAGGTTGAACCCCGGGATGCTCCGCCCCGAGCCCCGACCGTGACCAGTCTCGTCCACTGAGATCACCACGGTTGGCCTGTGGTGCTTCTCGACCAGCCGTGAGGCAACTATTCCGACTACGCCAGGGTGCCAACCCTCTCCCGCGACGACGATTGCAGGTGCTTTTTGAAGGTCCCCGGGAAGCTCCCGAAGCGCCGCCTCCGCCGCGAACATCACCTTCCGCTCGGTAGACCGTCGCTCGTTATTGGCCCGGCTCAGCTCGTTTGCAATCTCGGCCGCTCGTCCCTCATCCCCGGTCAGGAACAGCTCCACTCCGGCATCGGCCCGATAAAGCCGCCCGGCAGCGTTGATCCTTGGTGCCAGCTTGAACGCCAGGTCGCCCTCGTCCAGCTGCGTTGGCTCGCATTTGGCCGCCTCGATCAGAGCCCTCATCCCCGGCCGCCGAGCTCGCCGCACCTCCTCAATTCCCCGCTTCACCAACGCGCGGTTCTCCCCTACCAACGGAACCAGATCGGCGACTGTGGCCAGCGCCACAAGATCGAGATCGGCTTCGTG
>CAZQET010000348.1:0-4579 GCA_964591825.1 uncultured Conexibacteraceae bacterium | reverse complement strand
TTGTCCTTGAAGTGAGCGTAGAAGGCGCTGCGCGAAACGCCGGAGAGCTCGAGCAGGTCCTCGACCCGGGTTGCCTCGTAGCCCTTCTCGGCGACCACGGCGACCAGGGCCGCGAAGAGTCGCTCGCGCTGGTTGCGCACGACCTCCTCGGCCGGCAGGCGCCGGCCAGGCTGAAGCTTGCGATCGCGCAACGTGTCGGCGTCCCCCCACGGCGTCCTGACCATCGCGCCCGCACGATAACCGGCCGTCTTGCTGTCCGGGTGGATGCTTGAATCTCTCAGAGCATCGAATGGTACGACCGATTCTTTCGAAACGCAAGCGGTCAAGGCCGGTATCACCGGATTTTTTCGCTTATTTGGCGGCTTTTAGGACTGGGAAGACAAATCTCGCAAAGAAAACCCCCTCGCGCCCTTGATTTTTTTGTAGGTCTATGTTTTTATGTCCGTGGCCCAAATATGGCCGCGGCCCAGCCGGATTCCCTGCCGGCTACCCCCCTGCCGTCGGTCCCCTTCCGACGGCGCCCCAACAAACATTGGCCCGGGCAGGTGCCTCCCTCACCGCCCGGGTCGTTTGTTGCGGAGGCTCAGGGCCGCAGTTCGACGAAGCCCGCCGCCGCGAAGTCGCCGTCGAAGGCGAGAGCCTCGGTGATTCCCCTGGCCCGCATGAAGGCGAAGCTGGTCGCGTCGACGAAGGAGTACTCCCGCTCGTCGTGCCGGCGAAGCCAGGCGAGGGCTTCGTCTTCGGGGGGGATGGGGATGCGGATCACCTCAATGTGGCTGCCATCGGCGCCGACGCTGTCGAGAAAGGCGACCGCTTTGCTGTGGTGCGATCGCCGACGAAGCCAGGTCCAGGTCTCGCCACGCACGTGATTTGTCGTGACGATTCGACGGTCTCCCACTTGCCTGAAAACGCGGACAGCGTCGTCATGGCTTCGGTCCTTTCCGATCATGTACGCGATCAAGAAGGATGAGTCGGCGAAGATCAAGGGTCCGGATTTGACGGGCCGTAGACAACCTCGTCGATGGTTGCGCTGCTGTTGGGGTCTCCCTCGACCGTTCCGCACAGCTTAAAGAACGGATCGTCCTCTATCGGCGGCAATGGCCGTATCTCCTCCCGCACGCAACGCCTGATCACCTCCGCCTTCGAGAGCCCCTCTTCTTCGGCGCGTCTTTCCACGGCCAAGTCCAGCTCGGGCTCGATCGATATCTGCAGTCGCTTCATGCGGGTCACGTTACATCACCTCTGGCGAAGTAATGTAACGCAAGTTGGCCAAAAGTGTGCCAATTGAGAGTCATCTAGGCTTCAGCCATGGCCCGAGCCCCGAGTGAGGACGAGGCCGTGGCGATCGCCGCGGCGATCGAGCGGTTTCGCGGCGAAACGGCAGCGTCCGATCCGGAGAAGGATGTCCTCGGCCCGTGGCAGCGGACCGCGCTGCTCGAAGGAGTCAGCGCCAAGGGCGCTTTCGAGAAGTCAGAAGGAGGAGAGAGATGGCTGTCGTGAAGATCATCGAGCTGGTCGGAAGCTCGAAAACCTCGACCGACGACGCGGCGCGCCAAGCGCTGAACCAGGCCCAGGGGACGCTGCGCAACATCCGCGCGGTGGACATCGTCTCGACCGGGATCCGTGGCGAGAACCTCGACGAGTATCGCGCGCACGTGCGCGTCGCGTTCCTTATTGAGGGGACTGACATCGACTGAGGGTGGTTGAGGGAGGGCGAGGTACCCTCCCAAAACGCTCGGCAGGAGCCTCGCTGGAGTGTTTTGGGAGGGGTACCTCGCCCTCCCCCGAACACTCACGGCCGATACATTCAGCTCATGAGCGACGAGATTCGGGAAGTGACGCGGGAGGAAGCCGAGGAGCTTGTTCGGGACGGGGCGCAGTTGGTCGACGTGCGTGCGGATCATGAGTGGGAGATGGGCAGGATCGAGGGCGCCGAGCATCTGCCGCTGGCCGAGCTCTCTGAGCGAGTCGGCGAGCTCGATAAGGAGCGGCCGGTTGTCCTCTACTGCCGCGGCGGTAACCGTTCGACGATGGCGACCGAGGCGCTCGCGACCGAGGGGTTCGACGCGGTGAAGCTGAGTGAGGGGATCGTCGGCTGGGCCGAGGCCGGCAAGCCGCTCGAGCCCGAGGGGGCCGCCGTCGCGGAGTCCGGCGAGGCCCAGGCGATTCTCCACGCCGAGAGGCGCCTTCCGCCGGCCTGAGGCCGGCCTCAAAAATTAAATACCTGAATCCCTGTCGGGTTTTGCTATTTTTCCCTTCGTGGAGGTGGCCGTAGACGAGCAGAAGAAGCAGCAGGGCAAGGGCCGCACCGGCACCTTGGAGAACCCGGAGACCTACGCGAACGTCCCGGGGCACATCATCCCGATCATCGAGCGCGAGTTCGATGACTTCGACAACGAAGCCGAGACGTTCCTCGCTGGGCAGAAGCCCGAAGACGAGTTCATCGGCTTCCGGCTCAAACAGGGCGTCTACGGCCAGCGCCAGCCCGATGTGCAGATGATCCGCGTGAAGCTCCCCTTCGGCGGCGTCACGCCGGAGCAGATGGAGGCCTTCGCCAGCGTGGTCGAGAAGTGGGCTCCGCTCGACAAGGGCCACATCACCACGCGCCAGAACATCCAGATCCATCACGTGCCGCTGCGCGACGCGGCGGCGACGATCCGCGAGCTCTCCGACGCAGGGCTCTCCTCACGCGAGGGCTGCGGCAACACGGTGCGCAACGTCACCGGCGATCCCTGGGCCGGCGTCGCCCCTGACGAGACCTTCGACCCGACGCCCTATGCCGGCGCCTACGCGCGCTACTTCGTTCGTCATCCGACGACGCAGCTGATGCCGCGCAAGATCAAGACCTCCTTCAGCGGCTCCGACGCCGACCGCGCGATCGCCGGCATCCACGACATTGCCTTCATCTCGCGCGAGCGCGACGGGGTGAAGGGCTTCGAGATCAAGGTCGGCGGCGGCACCTCGATCATGGCCCGCATCGCCCCCACCCTGTATGAGTTCGTCGAGGCCGACAACGGCGACTACCTCAAGGTCTCCGAGGCCGTGCTGCGCATCTTCGACCGCCAGGAGTGGCTGCGCGCCAACCGTGCCCGCGCTCGGATCAAGGTGCTGATCGACAAGATCGGCATCGACGCCTTCCGCGAGCAGGTCGACGAGGAGCTCGAGGGCGATTGGGCCGAGGAGCGCGATTTCGACGTCGAGCGGCTGCGCTTCGATGATGACGAGCAGGCCAACGCGCCCGCCGCCCCTCCCGCCGCTGCCTCACCCAACGGGGACCGCAGCGAGTTCGACCGCTTCGTCGAAGCCAACGTGCAGGCGCAGCGCCAGGAGGGCTTCTCCACCGTCGAGGTGAAGGTCTTCCGCGGCGACCTCACCCCGGAGCAGTTCCGCGGCCTGGCCTCGCTGATGCGCGAGTACACCGGCGGCTACGCGCGCAGCACCGTGCAGCAGAACCTGGTCTTGCGCTGGGTCCGCGACGAGGCGCTCTACGACGTCTGGCAGCGGCTGGTCGAGCTCGGGCTGGGAGAGGCGGGCCCGCGCGAGATCACCGACGTGGTCAGCTGCCCGGGCACCGACAGCTGCAAGATGGGCATTACCAGCTCGATGGGCCTCAACCAGGCGATCAAAGAGCGGCTGGAGGCGATGGACGTCCGCGACGGCCTGACGCGCAAGATCCACGTCAAGATGAGCGGCTGCCCCAACGGCTGCAGCCAGCACCACATCGCCAACATCGGCTTCTACGGCGCTTCGCTCAAGGTCGGCGAGCGCCAGGTCCCCGCCTACATCCCGCACATCGGCGGCAACTACGAGGGTGGCGAGGTCATCTTCGGCACGCGGCTGAAGTCGCGA
Organism: uncultured Conexibacteraceae bacterium; assembly: GCA_964591825.1. Classification (GTDB taxonomy): domain Bacteria; phylum Actinomycetota; class Thermoleophilia; order Solirubrobacterales; family 70-9; genus VRUE01. Next base: position 730 of record CAZQET010000348.1, on the reverse strand, counting down.
CTGCCCGCCAAGCGGGTTCCCGAGGCGGTCGAGCGCTGGGTGCGGATGTATGAGGCGGAGCGCTCCGGCGAGGGCGAGGAGTTCAACACCTTCGCCGAGCGGGCCGGCGCCGCGCGCTTCGAAGAGGAGGTCAAGGACCTCACGATGCCGGCCGAGTTCAGCCTCGAGACGATGCAGCAGTTCATCGACTGGCAGCGTTCCAGTCCCTACAAGGTCGAGCGAGGCGAGGGCGAGTGCGCGATATGAGCGCAGCCGCCGCCCCACCGATGATCTCCGACCCGGAGGCGATCGCCGCCGAGCTCGAGGACCGCAGTGCCGAGCAGGCGATCGAGTGGATGTTCGAGACCTTCGGCGAGAGCCACTACATCGCCTGCTCGTTCCAGAAAACCAGTTCGGTGACCGCGCACCTGGCCTCGAAGGTAAATCCCCAGGCGCGCTTCTTCTACCTCGACACCGACGTCCTCTTTCCGGAGACCTACGAGACGCGCGATCGGCTCGCGGCTGCGCTCGGCGTCAAGTTCGACCGCTTTCACAACCTGAGCCTCGAGGAGCAGGCCGCCAAGCACGGCGAGGAACTCTGGAACAACGATCCTGACGCCTGCTGCGGCCTGCGCAAGGTCGAGCCGATGCGTCGCGCCCTCTCTTCCGTAGACTGCTGGCTCGCTGGCGTACGCCGCGAGGACTCAGCCAGTCGCGCCAAGACCCCCAAGTTCGGCTGGGACAAGCGCTT
>CAZQET010000347.1:0-17152 GCA_964591825.1 uncultured Conexibacteraceae bacterium | reverse complement strand
CTCGGCTTCGTCAGCGTGATCGTCACCGGGGCGCTGATCCTGAAAACTGGCCAACCAGCCAATGCGCGAGTTCATGGTCAAGCTTGCCGGCGTCCTGGGGCGTCGCCGCCGCTGGGTTCTGGCGGGCTGGGTGGTCGTCGTGCTCCTCGCCCTGCCGCTTGCCTCGCGTCAGACCGAACATCTCACCGGCGGCGGTTTCGACGTTCCGGGCAGCCAGTCGAAGGCGGTCAGCGACGCGCTCCAGAGCAACTTCGGCGATAGCGCCGGCAACCTCACCGTGCTGCTGCAGGCTGAACCCGGGACCGGAGCGGCGGCTCGCGCGGCGGCGATCGCCCGGGTGCGCCGCTCGGTGGCCGGCGTCGACGAAGTGAGCCTCTCGCCGGCCGCGACCCGCCGGGCCGAGCTGGCCCTGCGGCGGACCGGGACGGCGATGCTGCCGATCGACAGCGAGCTGTCGTCCGATCGCCAGATCGATGCGGCCACGACGCTGCGCGAAGACCTCGACCCCGGCAAGAGCGAGGGCGGCGTCACCACCTACCTCGCCGGGCAGCCGACGATCTGGGCGGGAATGCAGGAACTCTCGAAGGAAGACCTGTCAAAGGCCGAGGCCGGCGGCTTCCCGATCGTCGCGATCATCCTGCTCGTCGTCTTCGGCTCGCTCGCCGCCGCCATGCTGCCGCTGGCGCTCGGCTTCGTCAGCGTGATCGTCACCGGTGCGCTGATCTACTTCATCTCGCTGCAGATGGAGACCTCGGTCTTCGTCACCAACATGGCCTCGATGATTGGCATCGGGGTGGCGATCGACTACTCGCTCTTCATTCTCGCCCGCTACCGCGAGGAGCGGGCGAACGGCCGCGATCGGGACGCGGCGCGGGCTGAGGCGCTCTCCACCTCGGGCCTCGCGGTCGCCTTCTCGGGACTGGCCGTGATCGTCTCGCTGGCGGGTCTCTGGATGGTCGACAACCAGGCGCTGCGCTCGATGGCGCTCGGCGCGATGGTCGTGGTCGCCGTCTCGATCCTGACCGCGACCACCCTGCTGCCGGCGCTGATCGCGATGCTCGGCGATCGGGTGCTGCCAGGCGGCATCGTGGCGAAGGTCCTGGGGTTCTTCAAGCGGGGGGGTGAGCGCCCCGATCGCGAGGCTTTTTGGGTGCGATGGACGGCACGGATCATGGCCCACCCCTGGCGTGCCGTGGTGGGAGTCTCCGCCGTGCTCCTCACCCTGGCGATCCCGCTGCTCTCGATCGAGACCGGCACCCAGGCGCTGGGAGAGTTCCCGAAGGGCAGCGACGTGCGGGTCGGCAACGAACTCGCCTCGAGGCAGCTGGGCGGGGGCGCCGACCCGGTGCAGATCGTCGCCTCTTTCGATGGCGGGCGGACGGCTCGCTCCGAGCGCCTTCAGATAGCCGCCTTCGTCCACGCGATTTCCGTAACGCCCGGAGTCAGCTCCGTCGCCCCGCCGACCTTCTCGGGCAACGAGGCCCTGATCGAGGCGACGCCGAGCGCGCCGAGCGAGTCCGACGCGACGATCGCCCTGGTCGAACGGCTCACCGACACGGTGGTGCCGAGCACCCACCTCGCCCACGTCGCCACGGTCGACGTCGGCGGCGAAACCGCCCGCAGTCAGGACGCCCGCGCACAGGTCAGCGGCTCGATGTGGAAGATCGTCCTCTTCGTTCTGGCGCTCAGCTTCCTGGTGCTGATGGTGATGCTGCGCTCGCTGCTCCTGCCGCTGAAGGCGGTGCTGATGAACCTGCTCTCGATCGGGGCCGCCTTCGGTGTCCTCGTCGCGATCTTCCAGTGGGGCTGGTTCGACAGCCTGCTCGGCTTCGAAAGCCAGGGTGCTCTCGACACGATCAACGTGCCGCTGATCTTCGCCATCGTCTTCGGCCTCTCGATGGACTACGAGGTGTTCCTCATGTCGCGCATCCGCGAGCACTACCTCGAGCACGGCGACAACGAGCGGGCCGTCGCCGAAGGGCTCTCGACCAGCGCCCGCACGATCTCCTCGGCGGCGCTGATCATGACCGCGGTTTTCTCCGTCTTCGTGCTCACCGGTGTGCCCTCGATCAAGGAGCTCGGTCTCGGCTGCGCCGTCGCGATCGCGCTCGACGCCACCCTCGTCCGCCTGATCCTCGTCCCCGCCGCGATGAAGCTGCTCGGCAAGTGGAACTGGTGGATGCCCGCCTGGCTCGATCGCTTCCTCCCCGAGCTCAGCTTCGAGAGTGGCAGCGCCGAGCCGGAGCCCGAACCGACCTGAGGCGGGCGCCCGGGTAGTCTCTCGACCGGTGCCCACCCGAACTGCATCAAATTCTCTGTCTAACAGGCTGACAATTTGATGCAGTTCGCTGGGAGCGAGGAGGAGCTGGCGTTTGCCGGGGCTTTTCGACAGGCCGAGATGGTGCGGAAGCGCGAGGTCTCGCCGCGAGAGCTGGTGCAGCTCTGCCTTGACCGGATCGGGCGCATCGATCCGCAGTTGAACGCCTTCCGCAAGGTCTTCGCCGAGAAGGCGCTGCTCGAGGCCGAGCAGGCCGAGGCGCGGCTGGGAGCGGGGGAGGAGCGGCCGCTGCTCGGCGTGCCGATCGCGATCAAGGACGAAGTCGACGTGGTGGGCGAGGTCAACACGCACGGCACCGACGGCTTCACCGAGCCGGCGCGTGAGGACTCGGAGATGGTGCGGCGTCTGCGTGAGGCGGGCGCGATCGTCGTCGGCCTGACCCTGTTGCCCGAGATGGCGATCTGCGGCTTCACCGAGTCCGCGACCTACGGGGTCACTCGCAATCCCTGGGACCTGCAGCGCAGCCCCGCGGGCTCAAGCGGCGGCTCCGCCGCCGCGGTCGCCGCCGGCATGGTGCCGATCGCCTCCGCCGGTGACGGCGGCGGCTCAATCCGACTGCCGGCCGCCTCCTGTGGGCTCTTCGGGTTGAAGCCCTCGCGGGGAAGGATTTCGCTGGCGCCGCTCCGGGACGGCTGGGGTGGCCTGGCTGTGCTCGGCTGCGTCAGCCGCAACGTTCTCGACACCGCGCTCTGGCTCGACGTCACCGCGGGAGGCTCGCCGGAGCCCGGCGCGCCGCCGCCCCCTAAGCGGCCCTTCGTCGAGGCCGCAAAGACGCCGCCCGGCAAGCTGCGGGTCGCCTACTCGACGCTGGCGCCGCGGGCGGCGGCGCCGCCGACGGTGGACCACGTGGTCAAGGACGTGGTCGCCGACGCCGCCGAACTGATGCGCTCGCTCGGCCACGAGGTCGTCCAGCGCGATCCGGACTGGGGTCGTATCGGAGACAACATCCTGCCGCGCTTCCTGCGCGGGGTGGCCGACACGGTGGACGAAGTGCCCCATCCCGAGCGCCTCGAACGGCGCACGCGCGGCTTCGGACGACTCGGCCACCTGCTCCCGGACGGGTTCTACCAGCGCGCCCTGCGCGGCCAGGTGGCCGACACCGCCCGCGTCAACGCGATTTTCGACACCCACGACGTGCTGGTCACCCCGGTGATGGGTGGCACCGCGCTGCCGATCCGCCGCTGGGAGGGGCGGGGTGCACTGCGGACCGTGCTCGGCATGAGCCGCTTCTATCCCTATTGCGTGCCCTGGAACCACCTCGGCAACCCGGCGATGTCGGTGCCGGCAGGCATCGCCGCCGACGGCATGCCCCTCGCCGTCCAGATCATCGGCCGTCCCGGCGACGAGGCCACCCTCCTCTCGTTGGCGGCCCAGCTCGAGTCCGAGCGCCCCTGGGCCGACCACCGCCCCCCAACCTCCTGAAGCTCGCGCGCCGGAAGGTCGTCAACTCTTCGCGGCATGAGGGCACCCCGATCCCCTCTCCCGGGGGTCAGCCGAAGACCTTCCTCATCCGCGCGATCTCGCGAATCGAGCCGCGGGGCCGCACCCGGCGGGTGAGGATCATCCTGACGGGGCTCGCGTCGGGCTTGCTCATGCCGACGAAGTCCTTCCAGCTCGCCTCCAGCGTCACCGTCGGGTTCGGCGCCTCGCCCGGCTCGGCGCGGGTCGAGCCGTTGTCGACGATCACGTGCCAGGGCTCGGCGTCGGTGAAGCGCCACTGGTAGACGAGCGGTGAGCCGTTGGCGGCAGAGGGGTCGGCCGCCCGCTTGACGATCTCGAAGTAGATCCTCTGCAGCTCGGGCGTCGCCTCAGGGGTCGCTTCGGGCGGGCCGAGGATGCCGCCCAGCATCAGCTTCACCTGGTTGGCGGCCACTTCCTCCGGCGTGGCCTCGGAGTCAAAGGGGAAGACGCCAGGGGGCATCTCCTCGGTCGGGTAGCCGATCGTCCGCCAGCGCTGGCGGATCAGCTTGAGGCCGAAGGCGAAGATGTCCTCGAGCGAGAAGCCGTAGCACTCGGTGTAGGCGCGGTCCATTTCGGGCGGGATGAAGACCGCCGGGCCGTAGGGCAGCACTTCGCGCAGCAGCTCGGTCACCGCGGCGCGGTTCTCCTCCCAGCCGGGGGCGTCCTCGGCGAGCAGCTCGGAGAGCACCTTGACGCCGAAGCCGATGTGCCGCTGCTCGTCGCGCGAGACGTTGGCGATGCCGGAGCTGAAGCCGGGCATCGTTTCCTCGGAGGCGAAGAAGTCCTCGATGAAGTGCTGGCCGGGCTGAGCGAGCGAGCCCTCGACGATCAGGTGGTAGAGGGTGATCGCCTGCGCGTACTTGGGCAGCGAGCGGTCCTTGGTCAGTTCCTCGGCCATCAGGTCGAGCCGGTCGAAGATGCCGCGATAGCCCCAGTTGAGCTGCGGCAGGGTGGAGGAGAGGGTCTGCTGCACGGTCTCGCCGCCGACGCCGATCACCTCCTTGAAGAAGCGGTGGAAGAAGACCGAGTGGCGCACCTCGTCGACCTGCTGGGTGGCGAGGAAGTAGGACTGCTCCTCGGTCGGTGCGGCGGTCACGTAGGGGGCGAGAGTGTCGGCGACCCGGTCCTCGCCGTAGAAGAACATCGAGTAGATCCACATCGCCGAGCGCTTCTGGATGTCGCTGAGCGCCTTCCAGCCCGCTTTGTCCTCGGAGAAGTCGAGGTCGTAGGCGCTCCAGTTGCCCTGCTCCCAGCGGTGGTAGAGGTCCTCGTAGGTGACGTTGGACATCAGGCTCTGCGATGCGACGCTCATCTCTCTCCTTTGGGTCCGCGCGAGTGCTTCTCGCGGAGGTTAGCGGCAAACTGGCTGGTCAGCCAGGATCGCTCAGGGTGAGTTCGTCACAGAGGCTGGCGCCTCGATCTCGCGCTTGAGGATCTTGCCGGTCGGACCCTTGGGCAGATCGGCGAGGAACCAGACGATGCGGGGGTACTTGTAGGCGGCGATGCGCTCCTTGACGTAGGCGCTCACCTCCGCGGGCGCAAGCTCCTCGCCCTCGTGGAGGACCACGGCGGCGCCGATCTCCTCACCCCACTCGTCGTGGGGCACGCCGACCACGGCGGCTTCGCGGATCTTCGGATGCTCGAAGAGCACCTCCTCGACCTCGCGCGGGTAGACGTTGTAGCCGCCGCGGATGATCATGTCCTTCTTGCGGTCGACGATGTAGAAGTAGCCGTCGGAGTCGATGCGGGCCATATCGCCGCTGTGGAACCAGCCGCCGCGCATCGCCTCGGCGGTGGCGTCGGGCCGCTGCCAGTACCCCTTCATGATGTTGTGGCCGCGGATCACGACCTCGCCGACCTCGCCCTGGCCCACATCCTCGTCGTGCTCGTCGACGAGCTTCATCTCGACTCCTTCGATCGGGGTGCCGATCGAGCCCGCCTTGCGCTCACTGTCGGGGTGGTTCGAGCAGGCGACCGGCGAGGTCTCCGAGAGCCCGTAGCCCTCGAGCACGACGGCGTTGAAGGCCTCTTCGAAGCCGCGCAGCACCTCGACCGGCATCGAGGCGCCACCGGTGATGCAGGTGCGCAGCGCCGAGGTGTCGAACGTCTCGCGCTCTGGGTGGTGGAGCAGCGCGCCGAACATCGTCGGCACGCCGTAGAAGTGGGTGACCCCGTCGCGCTGCATCGTCGCCAGCGCCTCGCCGGGGTCGAATTTGGGCACCAGCGTCAGACAGGCGCCGACCTTCAGCGAGGCGTTCATGCCGACCGTCTGGCCGAAGGAGTGGAAGAGCGGCAGGGCCCCGAGGACGACGTCGCCGCCCGCGATCTCACAGGTGGTGCGGCTGGAGACATCGGCGTTGCGAAAGAGGTTGAGGTGGGTCAGCTCGGCGCCCTTCGGCTTGCCGGTGGTGCCCGAGGTGTAGAGGATGACCGCCGTGTCGTCCTCGGCCGTGTCGGCGAGGCCCGGCGCCGGCTCATGCTCGGCGAGTAGCCCGACGAAGCTCTGCGGCTCGACCTCGATCAGCTCGGCGCCCGCCTCCGCCGCGCCCTCGCGCGCCTCCTCGGCGAAGCCGTGCCAGGCGAGCAGCAGCTTGGCGCCCGAGTCCTCGAGGTAGAAGGCGATCTCGCGGCGCTTCAGCAGCACGTTCATCGGCACGACGACGCCGCCGGCACGCAGCACGCCGTAGTAGGCAACCGGGAACTCCGGCACGTTGGGCAGCATCACCCCGACCCGGTCGCCGGGCTCGAAGCCGCGCTCACCCAGAAGCGCGGCCAGGCGGGCGCTCGCCTCGTCGAGCGCGCCGTAGCTCAGCTCAACCTCGCCGAGGCGGATCGCCGGCGCCTCCGGCGTCCGCCCGGCGCTCTCGGTGAGAAGCGAGGCGAGGTTGAGGGACATCGTTCCTACGGCTTGAGGAAGTGGTGGACCGCGAACTCCTTGATCTCAGGCGGGTTCGGTGGGGCCTGGTCACCGAGGCTGCCGATCGCCGGGCCCAGCCGCTCCTGCTGGAAGCGGTCGAAGTGGGCGCGCGACTCCCAGAAGTCGATGATCCCCCAACCGCCCTCGATCGGCCCGCCCGCGTGGAAGATCAGACCCTCCGGCGGGTTCGCGTCCGCTTCCACCGCGGCGTGGACCGCGTCGTACTGATCCTGTGTGCCGCCCTCGAACTTCAACCGCAAGCCAACCGCCATTGTTTCCTCCTAGCTCGAATTCCGAAACCCGGGCGAGCATAACGGTGGATACTCTGCGGCGATGGACGATCTCGGTGCGCCGATCTCCTACATGGTCCTCGAGCGGGGTGTCACCGTCTTTTCGAGTGACGGCGAGCAGCTGGGCAGCGTGGTCAGCGTCGAGCGCGATATCGCCACCGACATCTTCGACGGGATCGTCTTCGCGGCCGGGGCGAGCTTTGCCGGCCACCGCTTCGTCGATGCGCCGGAGGTCGGCGAGATCTACGAGCGCGGTGTGATCCTGCGCATCGACGCGGCGACGGCGGCCGAGCTGCCGGAGCGGCGCCGCTTCGCGTAGGATCGCCTGCGATGAGGCGCCTTCTGCCGATCCTGCTCACCTTCCTTGCCCTCCTCGCCGTGGCCGGCTGCGGCGGGAGTGGCTCGTCCGGCGACTCGCCGGAATCGAGCGCGGCGACAACGAGCTCAGAAGAAGGGTCCGAAGCACCCAAGTCGAGTCCCGACGCCGAAAAGACCAAGCCGAAGGTGACCGTGCCGAAAGGCATCTCCCCGAAGAACTTCGCGATCAAGGAAGTCGAAGAAGGTACCGGCGCCGAAGCGAAATCCGGCGACAAAGTCACCGTTCAGTACGTTGGCGTCGGCTACGACAGCGAAGAAGAATTCGACTCCTCGTGGAGTCGCAACGAACCGTTCAGCTTCAAACTCGGCGGCGGCGAAGTGATTCAGGGCTGGGAACAGGGCGTCGAAGGGATGAAGGTCGGCGGCCGCCGAGAGCTGCTGGTCCCGGGCAAGCTCGCCTACGGTGCCGCCGGCAGCCCCCCGAAAATCGGGCCGAACGAAACGCTGATCTTCGCCATCGATCTGCTCGCGGTCGAATAGTTCCCGCCGGCCGCGAGCGAAGCCTCGAGTGCCCGGTCATTCCCGCATTCACCATCGCATCGATGGTGAATGCAGCACGGACCGAAAGCTCGCCATCATGCCGGGGCATGCCGACCGCTTCGATCTACGCCGAGCGCTTCGCTTCCCAGAGCCTCTCCAGCTCACCGGCTCGGGACCCGGCTGCAGTCGCGAAGCGCCTGCTCGCGATCCAGGGACAGGACCCGCGCGGGGCGCGCCTGGCGGTGCGGGCTCGCAGCGAGGGACTCGGTGCCGCCGACGTCGACCGGGCGTTGAACGACGGTGAGCTGCTGATCACCTGGCTCAACCGCGGCACCCTGCACCTGGTGCGCAGCGAGGACTACCCCTGGCTACAGATGCTGACCACGCCGCCGCTGCAGACCTCCTGCGTCCATCGCCTGCGCGCCGAGGGAATCGCGCCCGATGAGGGCGAGCGGGCGGTGGAGACGATCGAGCGGGCGCTGGCGGAGGAGGGGCGGCTGACGCGCCACCAGCTGCGCGAGCGGCTGGAGGCGGCCGATGTGCCGACCCATGGCCAGTCCCTGCTCCACCTCCTCTTCCTTTCCGCGGTGCGGGGGGTGACCGTGCGCGGCCCGATGGTCGGCAGGGAACACGCCTACGTCCTCGCCCGCGACTGGCTCGGCAAGCCGAAGCCGGTCGACCGCGACGCGGCCCTGGGCGAGCTTGCCCGCCGCTATCTCGTGGGTCACGCCCCCGCCGACGACCGCGACCTGGCTCGCTGGGCGGGGCTGCCGCTGCGCGACGCCCGCGCCGGGCTCGGCGCGATCGCCTCCGAGCTGGTCGAGCGCGACGACGGCCTCGTCCACCTCGCCAAGCGCCCGCCGGTCGCCGAGGTTCCCGGCCCGCGCCTGCTCGGTGCCTTCGACCCGGTCCTGCTCGGCTGGACCTCGCGCGAGCGGATCCTCGGCCCCCACAAGCACCTGGTGACGATGAACGGGATCTTCCGGCCCTTCGCCCTGGTCAGGGGCCGCGCCGCCGCCAACTGGAAGCTCGAACGCGGCAAGGTCACGATCGAGCCCCTCGGCAAGCTCTCAAAGGCGGCCACGGCCGCGCTCGCCACCGACGCCGCCGATGTGGAACGGTTCATGGCGAGCGCCTGAGCGCAGATCGTCAAACACAGGAGGAGACATGGGACAGCCAGTGGTCCACTTCGAGGTCGTCGCTCGCGACGGCGAGAAGCTGCAGAGCTACTACGCGGAGCTCTTCGAGTGGGAGGTCAACGCCGACAACGAGATGAAGTACGGCCTGGTCGACCGCGAGGCCAACAGCAACTCCGAAGGCATCGGCCTCGGTGGCGGCATCGGCCAGGGCCCCGAGGGATACGAGGGCCACGTCACCTTCTACGTCGAGGTCCCCAACGTCGAGGAGTCCCTCGCCAAGGCCGAGTCCCTCGGCGGCACCCGCGTCATGGGCCCCGAGACGATCATGGGCCGCATGGTCCTCGGCCAGTTCCAGGACCCCGAGGGCAACGTGATTGGCCTGATCGAGAGCGCTTCTTAGCCCAGCTTCGGGCTGCGCCAGGGCTGGGCAAGGCGGGCGGCCAGGTCGTCGGCCAGGCCCTCGATCGGCACTCGCGTCTGCTCCAGGGAGTCGCGGTCGCGAAGGGTGACGGTGTCGTCCTCCATCGTCTGGTGGTCGACGGTGATGCCCCAGGGGGTGCCGATCTCGTCCTGGCGGCGGTAGCGCTTGCCGATCGAGCCGCCCTCGTCGAACTCGGCGGGGACCCGGGCACGGACCTGCTCGAAGAGGGAACGGGCCTTTTCGGGCAGGCCGTCCTTGGAGACCAGGGGCAGCACGGCGGCCTTGACCGGGGCGAGCTTCGGATGGAGGCGGAGCACCGTGCGCTGGCGGCCCTCGACCTCCTCCACCTCGTAGGAGTCGACGAGGAAGGCGAGGGTGGCGCGGTCGGCGCCGGCGGCGGGCTCGATCACGTGCGGGACGTAGCGCTCTTTGGTCTGCTGGTCGAAGTACTCGAGCTTCTCGCCGCTGAACTTGGCGTGCTGGGTGAGATCGAAGTCGCCGCGGTTGGCGATCCCCTCGAGCTCTGACCAGCCGATCGGGAAGAGGTACTCGATGTCGCTGGTCGCCGAAGAGTAGTGCGAGAGCTCCTCGGCGCCATGGGCGCGCACGCGCAGATGATCTGGACGGATGCCGAGCTCGGTGTACCAGCGCTCGCGTTCCTGCATCCAGGTGCCGTGCCATTTTTCGGCGTCGGCCGGCGGCACGAAGAACTCCATCTCCATCTGCTCGAACTCACGGGTGCGGAAGATGAAGTTGCCCGGGGTGATCTCGTTGCGGAACGACTTGCCGACCTGGGCGATCCCGAAGGGCGGCTTCTTGCGGGCGAAGGCCATCACGTTCTTGAAGTTGATGAAGATGCCCTGCGCCGTCTCCGGCCGCAGGTAAACCTCCGAGCCCTCGCCCGCCACCGGACCGATGTGCGTTTCGAACATCAGGTTGAACTGGCGCGGCTCCGAGAGCTCGCCGCCGCACTCCGGGCAGCGCAGCTCCGCCTCGGGGTCGCCGCCCTCGGCTTCGACCGCCTCGCGCAGGTGATCCTCGCGCCAGCGCTTCTTGCACTTGCCGAGGCACTGCACGAGCGGGTCGGTGAAGCCCTCGAGGTGGCCCGAGGCCTCCCAGACCCGCGGGTGCTGGAGGATCGCCGAGTCGAGCGCGACGATGTCGTCGCGCTCCGCAAGCATCGCCCGCCACCACTCGGCCTTGACGTTGTTCTTCAGCAGCACCCCGTAGTGGCCGTAGTCGTAGGTCGAGCCGAGCCCCCCGTAGATCTCCGAGGAAGGGAAGACGAAGCCGCGTCGCTTGCAGAGCGCGACGATCTCCTCCATCGTCACCTCGGTAGCTGGGGCTCCCTGCTCGGCCGTTGCCATGCCGGAACCGTAGCGACTGCGATAATCCCAACGCGCCTGGGCTTCGCCTACGCTCCAGTCGCGGAATCAGATTATGGACGCTCCTTCCGCGTAGGCTCAAAGCTTTATGCCCATCTACGAGTACAAGTGCGAGAACGGGCACGTCTTCGACGTGATCCAGAAGATGAGCGACGACCCGCTGCGCGAGTGCCAGGAGTGCGGTGCCCCGGCGGAACGCGTCCTGCACCCGGTTGCCGTCCACTTCAAGGGCTCCGGCTTCTACAACACCGACTACGGCAAGAAGAAGAAGGGCGCTGCCGTCAACGGCGGCTCCGAGAGCTCGAGCGAGTCGAAGGGCAGCGGCGAGTCCAGCTCGAGCTCGAGCGACTCGAAGTCGGCGAGCGACTCCAAGCCGAAGACCTCCGCTACCAGCGATTGACCAATCGTCTGACGCATTCATGACCCCATGGGGTCATGAATCGATCAGAGTGGGATTCAGCCGTTGAGCAGGTGGTGGACGGCGCGGCGGCGGGCCGACTCGGGGACTTCGATGGCGCCGCCCGGGCCTTCGAAGTTGCATTCTTCACTGGGCTTCGCGCAGAGCACGTCGGTCTTGCCGCTGCCGCCGATCGCCGCCGCGAGGACCAGCTGCGGCATCGTCAGGAAGCCCATGTCGCTGACGAACGCTTTCGGGGCATCCCAGCCGATCATCGGGCCGTGGATGAAGTTGTAGGGAAGGCGGAGGGGATCGGTGAGGCGATCCTTGATGCCGTTGATCACCTGCTGCTGAGCTTCGGCGCGGTTGGTGTCGTTGTAGCCGAGCGTGTAGTAGCTCTTGCCGGGGCCCGGGCATTCGCTCGGCTCGCGCACCCGGGAGTAGGCGAGCGCCTTTTCGCCATCGAGCGTGTTCTCGCCCTTACGCAGGCGAATCGTGACGCCACCCTGGCCGCCGCCGGCGCCACCCGAGATCTCGGCGCAGAGCTTGTGCTTGAGATTGACTTCGACGCCTCCGACGGCGTTGATCAGGTCTTCGAAGCCGGTGAAGTCGACGATCGCCACGTGGTCGATCTGCACGTTGAGGAAGTCTTCGACCGCTTCGATCTGGGCCTTGGCGCCGCCGAAGGCGAAGGCGGCGTTGATTTTCTGTGGACTTTGACCGGGGATTTCGGCGTAGCTGTCGCGCGGGATCGAAAGTTTGCGGAAGGCGCCGCCGCCGGCCCGGATCAGCATCAGGGTGTCAGCGCGATATTCACCGGCTTCACAACCGTCGTGAGGGGCGTCGCCGTGCGACTGCTGTTCGAAGCACTTCTGCGAGTGGGGGGCGCCTGGCTCCTTCGTATCGGGCGGCCGCGCGTCGGTCCCCATCACCAGGATCGTCTGGGCGCTGGGCAGCAGCAGCGGGTTGCCGTGCAGGGCGTCCTTGGCTTCGCCGGAGAGCTTGAAGGACTGCAGCTGGGCCGAGACGGCGAAGGCGAGGAAGCTGAGCAGGATCCAGCCGAGGGCCGCGATCCCGATCCATTTGAGCACGCGCTTTGCGGTCCAGCGGCGCGGTGACCCCGGCAGCTCGGGCTTCGGCTGCTTGTTTCGCCGCCACCACTTCGGCGCGCGCGGAGTTCGCTCTCGCAGGCCGGAGAGATCGGGGGACCGCAGTCGCGGTACGAGGCCTTTCCGGGACCGGTAGACCTTGTACTCGGGCGGCCCGGAGGGCTGCTGCTCGCCATCAGTGGGCATGAAAGACTGCGGGAATGATGCCGATGCGCCCGGTTGCCCGCCTTACGACGCCGGCCGAGCACGCATGAGTGCAGGGGAAACGATCGGCGTCGACCTGGGCGGAACGAAGATGCTGCTGGGCGTTCTCGACGCCGACTCGAAGGTGCTCTGGGAGAGTCGCGAGGCCTCGACCGGGCAGAGCGAGGACGAGCTGGTCGAGCTGCTGGTGCGCGAGATCGGCGAGGCGAAGGCGAAATGCCCGGGCGCTGCGGCGGTTGGGCTCGGCATCCCGGCGACGATTCGCCACGAGGACGGCGTCGCCGTCTCCGCCGTCAACCTGCCGATCGAGGATCTGCCGATCCGCGAGCTGGCCCGCGAGCGCACCGGTCTGCCCGTCTTCGTCGACAACGACGCCAACGTCGCCGCCCTCGCCGAGCATCTCTACGGGGCCGCCAGGGGCGCCGACTACGCGGTGATGCTGACGATCGGTACCGGGATCGGTGGCGGCCTCATCCTCGGCGGCGAGATCTACCGCGGCGCCACCGGGGCGGGCGCCGAGCTGGGCCACACCGTGATCGAGATCGATGGTCCCGCCTGCCAGGGCAACTGCCCGGGCCGCGGCTGCGTCGAGACCTTCGCCTCGGGGACGGCGCTGGGCCGCGAGGGCCGCGTCGCGGCCGAACGGGAGCCCGACTCGGCGCTCGGGGCGATGCTCGCTGAAGGCGTGCAGATTGACGGCAGGGTGGTGACCGAGGCGGCGCTCTCGGGGGACGAGGCCGCGCGCGGCGTCTTCGACCTGGTCGGCTCGCGCCTCGGGGTCGCCCTGACCAGCTTCGCCAACATCTTCGAGCCCGAGGTCTTCGTCATCGGCGGCGGCGTGATCGCCGCGGGGGACCTGCTGCTCGAGCCCGCGCGGCGCGAGCTAGAGCGACGGGCGCTGCCGCCGATGAAGCGGATCCCCGTCGTTCCCGCCGAGCTCGGCTCCGACGCCGGCATGATCGGCGCCGCCGCCCTGGCCCGGACCGAGCTTGACCGGGGCCGGGGCTGATGCCGGGCGAGCTGATCGTCTGTCCGACCCCGATCGGCAACCTCGACGACGTCACGCCGCGGGTGCGCGAAGCGCTGGTCGCCGCCGACTGGATCGCCTGCGAGGACACGCGCCGCACCGGCAGCCTGCTGGAGAAGCTCGGCATCCGCCCGGCGCCGCCGCTGGTCTCCAACCACGAGGGCAACGAAGGCCCGCGAGCGCTCGAGCTGGTGCAGCGGATCGAGCGCGGCGATCGGGTCGCGCTCGTCTCTGACGCCGGTATGCCGGCGATCTCCGACCCCGGCTACAAGCTGATCCGCCGCTGCATCGAACGCGACCTCGACATCACGGTGCTGCCCGGCCCCTCGGTGGTGCCGGTCGCCCTCGTCGCCTCCGGCCTGCCCACCGATCGCTGGCGCTTTGAGGGCTTCCTGCCCAAGCGCTCGGGCGAGATGGAGCGCGTGCTGCGCTCCGCGGAGACGGTCATCGCCTTCGAGTCCCCGCGCCGGGTCGGCGAGTCGCTGGCGGCGCTGGCCGCGATCGCCCCCGACCGCCCGGCGGCCGTCTGCCGGGAGCTGACCAAGATGCACGAGGAAGTGGCGCGCGGCTCGCTCGCCGAACTCGCCCGGCGCTTCCGCGGCGAGGTGAAGGGCGAGATCGTGCTGGTCGTCTCCCCGGCGGCCGACGAGGAGCACGACCGCGACGTCGGCTTCGCCGTCGACGCCCTCCGCCACCTGGTCCAGTCCGGCGCCCGCCCCCGCGCCGCCGCCAGCGTCGTCGCCGCCCTCACCGGCACCCGCGCCAACGACCTGTATCGGGCGCTGACGGGTCGCGAGCCGCGCCGGTGAGCGCGTGGTACTGCGCATCTCTGCGTCCTCGATCGCTTGCCTGCAGAGCACGCGGCGCTCACTGCGTCCTTGACCTGCTTGGCCACGCCCTCACCGGCTGGGGATAGCCTGGCGGAACATGCCCTATTACGTCACCACCCCGATCTACTACGTCAATGCCGAGCCGCACCTTGGGCACGCTTACTCGACCCTGGCGGCTGACGTGCTCGCGCGCCACATGCGCCAGCGGGGCGAGGACGTCTTCTTCCTGACCGGGACCGATGAGCATGGGGAGCCGATCGAGACGGCGGCGGAGCGAGAGGGGATCTCGCCGCAGGAGCTGGCCGACCGCAACGCCGAGAAGTTCCAGCAGATGATGCCGGTGATCGGCGCCAGCAACGACTTCTTCATTCGCACGTCGGACCCGCGCCACAAGGCGAAGGTCGCCGAGATCATGCAGCGGGTCTACGACAACGGCTGGGTGACCAAGGGGACCTACGAAGGCTGGTACTGCCCGCGCTGCGCCGACTTCAAGACCGAGCGCGAGCTCGGTCCCGGCCAGACCTGCCCGATCCACGAGATCGAGCTGGAGAAGGTGCGCGAGGAGAACTGGTTCTTCCGCCTCTCCGCCTTCCAGGCGCAGCTCGAAGGGCTGTATGAGGAGCGGCCGGACTTCGTCGTGCCCGAGTTCCGCCGCAACGAGGCGGTCTCCTTCATCAGGGGCGGGCTCGAGGACGTCTCGCTCTCGCGGCCGAACCTGAAATGGGGACTGCCGCTGCCCTGGGACCCCGATCAGCGCATGTACGTGTGGTTCGACGCGCTGCTCAACTACGTCACCGCGCTCAGCTTCGCCCGCGAGGGGGAGGACCTGACCGACCGCTACTGGCCCGCCACCCTGCACGTCCTCGCCAAGGACATCCTCAAGTTCCACGCGGTGATCTGGCCGGCGCTGCTCTGGGCCGCCGACCTCGAGCCGCCGCGGCGGATGACGATCCACGGCTACCTGCTGATGGGCGAGAAGAAGATGTCGAAGAGCCTCGGCAACGTGCTCGACCCCTTCGAGGCAATCGAGCGCTTCGGCGCCGACGCGCTGCGCTTCTACTGCTTCCGCGAGGTCAGCTTCGGCCAGGACGGCTCGATTTCGACCGCCGGCTTCGAGGCCCGCTACGAGACCGAGCTCGCCAACGACTTCGGCAACCTGGCGAGCCGCGTGCTGGCGATGGTCGAGCGCTACCGCGCCGGCGTCGTGCCCGCGGCGCAGGTCGACGCCGTCCTCGCCGAGGACTTCGAAGGCGCCGTCGAGCGCTTCAGCGAGCTGCTCGACCGGGCCGAGCTGTCCCAGGCGCTGGGGGAGGCCTGGCGGCTGGTGCGGCGGCTCAACCGCTACGTCGAGGAGACGCGCCCCTGGGAGCTGGCCAAGGACGAGGCCGACCCCGAGCGCCTCGACGAAGTTCTCTACAACCTCGCCGAGGGCCTGCGCGTCACCACGCTCCTGCTGGTCCCCTACCTGCCGCAGACGAGTGAGCGCCTGCTCGCCGCCCTGTGCGAGGACTCACGCGCCCCGGCCGAGCTCGGCTCCCGCCCCGGAGGCCAGCGGGTCGAGCGGGTGCCGCCGCTCTTCCCCAAGATCGAGCCGCCGGCCTGATGGCCGCGGTCCTCGCCGCTCGTTCCCTCCACAAGGCCTACGGTCGCAAGGCGGCGCTCTCCGGGGTCGACCTCGAGGTCGGCGCGGGCGAGCTGCTTGGCCTGCTCGGACCCAACGGCGCTGGCAAGTCGACGCTGACCAAGATTGCCTGCGGCCTGGTCCGGCCCAGCGGGGGTGAGGTGCGCGTCCTCGGCCAGCCAGCCGGCTCGCCCCCGGCGCGCGAGGCGATCGGCTACCTGGCGGAGCTCTTCCGCTTCCCCGGCTGGTGCAGCGCGGACGAGGTGCTGCGCCTGCACCAGGAGCTGGCCCGCTCTTCCGGGGGCCCGTCTGAGCGACGTGAGCTGCTCGAGCTGGTCGAGCTCGCGAGCGCGGCGGACACCCGGGTGGAGGCGATGTCGAAGGGCATGCAGCAGCGGCTCGGCATCGCCCAGGCGCTGGTCGGCGAGCCGCGCCTCCTTCTGCTCGACGAGCCGACCAGCGCGCTCGACCCGGTCGGCAGGCGGATCGTGCGCGAGTTGCTCGAGGAGGTTCGCCGGCGCGGGGTCGCGGTGCTGCTCAACTCCCACCTGCTCAGCGAGGTCGAGCTGGTCTGCGACCGCGTGGCGATCATCGCCGACGGCCGCCTGGTTAAGGAGGGCCGCCCGGCCGAGCTCGAGCGGCCCCGCGGCGTCGAGGTCGAGACCGCGTCCGGCACGAGGCTCTACGAGGGGGCCGGTCGCGAGGAGGCGCCCGAGATCGTCGCCCGCCTGGTCGCCGAGGGCGAGCGGGTCCATCGCGTCGAGGTGCTGCGCAGCTCGCTGGAGGAGGTCTACCTCGAGGCCGTCGAGGGCCGGACCGGCTGAGGTGGCGGTGGGACGCTCGATCTCGACCATAGTCGCCTATGCCGTGCGCGAGGGCCTGCGCCGCCGCGTCTTCCTCGCGGTGCTCCTTCTCTCGATCGCCTTCCTCGCCCTCTACGGCATCGGTGCCCACTTCGCCTTCCGCGACGCGCGCGGCTTCTCCGGGCCCGAACCGAGGATCCTCGATCCAAAGGCATTCACCGGGGCGACGATCTTCGGCCTGGCGATCTTCACCACGCTCTTCCTCGCCTCGGTGCTGGCCGTCTTCCTCACCCTCGGGATCGTCCGCGGGGATGCCGAGAGCGGCCTGCTGCAGCCGCTCGTCGTGCGCCCG
>CAZQET010000346.1:0-5096 GCA_964591825.1 uncultured Conexibacteraceae bacterium | reverse complement strand
CGCACGCAGGTGGGCGACGCCGAAATCGCTCTCTACTTCGCCCACGTCCCGACCCCGGCCGGGAAGGGATCGGCCAGGGCGACCAACCCGACCGCGACGAGGGAAGCGGAGACCAAGGCGCGCGAAGAGCCGGCGGTCGGTCCCTTCCCGGCCAGGGTCGAATCGATGCAGACCCTGCCGGCCTTTCGCGCCAAGACCACGGCCGACGATCCCGACGCCGCGACGGTCGTCTACTCGACCAAGGTCGATTTTCCCGCCAACGGCGAGTGGGCGGTCGGGGCGCTGATCAAGAAGGACGGCAGGCTGACCGGCGCCCTGCTTCCCAGCGCCGACGTCGGTGGCCACACCGCGGTGCCGACGGTGGGGCAGAAGGCGCCGCTGATCCATACCCCCACGCCTGCCGACGTCGGCGGCGACATGTCGAAGATCACGACCCGCATCCCGCCGGACACGCAGAACCGGGTCGACTACGCCGACGTCTACGGCAAGGAGCCGATCGTGTTGCTGTTCGCCACGCCTCAGTTCTGCCAGAGCCGCGTCTGCGGCCCGGTGGTCGACGTCGCCGAGCAGGTGAAGCAGGAATACGGCGACAAGGCTGCCTTCATCCACATGGAGATCTACAACGACAACGATCCGAGCAAGCACGTGCGGCCGCAGGTCAAGGCTTTCCACCTGCCGAATGAGCCGTGGTTGTTCGCGATCGGCCGAGATGGAAGGATCAAGGAAACGATCGAGGGCGCTTTCGGCGTCGAAGAACTGACCCGCGTGGTGAAGGGGCTGACGGGAGAATGAGCGAGAAGACGAAGAGCGAGGAGGAGCTGCTCGCCTCCTTCGCCGAGGAGGCAAAGCGTCGCTGCGATGTGATCGCCGCCGGCCTGGCCACCGAGACCACCGACTTCGAGACGATGCGGATGGAAGCCCACGCGCTCCGCGGCGCCGCCGGCGCCGTCGGCCTGCGCCGCCTCGCTGAGCTCGCCGGGCTGATGGAATCCGATCTCGCCGAAGCGAAGAAGACCGGCTCGATCCGCGGTGGCCGCACCCATCAGGTCGCCGATGCCGCCAAGGCCATCGCCGACGGCGCCGCCGCGGCCGCCAAGGGCGAGGAAGAGCCCCCCGACGTCGGCCGCTCCCTCGCCCAGCTCTTCAGCGCCTGACCGCTACGCTCATCCCCTGCGGGGCAGTAGCTCAGCTGGTTAGAGCAGCGGACTCATAATCCGTCGGTCCCTGGTTCGAGTCCAGGCTGCCCCATTCCTCGCTTCAGTGGGCGGTAGAGAGCCGGACGGATCCGCCGACAAGCAATCGTTTGCTCAGCTAATTTATTGCAATCAATACTTCCGCTTGCTCGGCCGGGCAAGCGCTGATTCAAGGAGCAGACGATGTCGAAACTACTGTGCGGAGCGCTGGTCGCAGTTTCCTTGATCCTGGGTTTTGCCGATACCGCGGCGGCGAAGTTCTCCTCGGTTGGCGAAGGAAGCAGCGGCAGCGGAGAAAGCATCGAACTCGAACTCGAAGCCGGCGGGGCGAAAGTCTCCTGCGCTGCGTTTAAAGAAGGCTCGTCGAAAATCGCTTGGACGATCGAAGAAGGCGGCAAAGCGGCGAGCGAAGGCGAAGACCTCAGGATGCTCTTCGAAAGCTGGGGTGAATGCGAAGGAAGCTCGAGCGAAATCTCCAAACAAAAAGCAACGATAAGCAGCTGCAAACTCCAAGTGGCTGAGCCGAAATCGGAAGGCGAAGTTACCGAGCAGGTCGTTTCGACTTGCACGATCAAACTGGCTTCATGTGAAATTAAAATACTTCCCGAAGAAAACAAAGCCCTGAGCGCCACCGGCCTCTTCAATAGCGGGATCGAAAACGAAGACCTCGATCTGAACCTCGAAGCCAAAAACCTGGCGACCACGATCAGTGGCACGTGTCCCGGGATCAAAGCGACGAAAGCAGGGACGATTGTCGATATCGCGGAAACCAAACAGGTGCAACCCGGACGGCTCTCGGAATTTCGGATAGGGGCGTCCCCCAACGCAATGCCGGGCAACTTCCGCTCGCCGGCGTTCTTCCTGATCAACGAAGCAGCATTGATTACGGTCGCAAACGTCGGCGTGGCTCAAGCGCCTTTGGAATGGGGAATCGTGGCCAGGCCACCGGCCAGTCTCTCGAGGAATATGGCTCAAGAATCCACATGCGCGACCCATCTCTACGGCGCAAACTGCGTGTTTGCCTTTGAATTCGTCAACCCGGGTAGCGTGCGATGGGTCGTGGCCGATGCAAACAACGTGAGGGCGGAGGTCGTGCCGCGAACCTGACCGGGAGCGGAGGACGTGGCTGACCAAGACGTTTTTCTCACTCCACACCCGGGACTCGTTCTGGGTGTGGAGTGAGGCGCCGCGGGCACGCCCCCCTGGGCCCATGCTCTGCGGGGTCGCCTGTCGCTTTGCCTCTGGTTAGAGTCCAGCGCGTGAGCGCTGCCGCTGAGCAGGTCAATCAGGAGGGCCTTGCCGCCCTTGCTTCGCGGGCCGGAGAGGGGCCGGTGACGATGCTGAACCTGTTGAGGTTCCGGCCCGACGGCGGGCGGGAGCGTTATGAGGAATACGGCGCTGCGGTGGCGCCGTTGCTGGAGAAGGTGGGGGCAAGGGTCGCCTTCCTCGGCGAGGCGACGCTGGCGTTGATCGGCGACGCCTCCTGGGATCTCGTGCTGCTGGTCGAGTACCCCACACGTCAGGCCTTCCTCGACATGGTGGGGTCGGAGGAGTATCGCGCGATCGAACACCTGCGCAGCGAGGCCCTGCTCGCCGGCGAGCTGCACCCGCTCGACGGACCTGGCCGTTAGACGAGCTCGCGTATCAACCAGTTATTGACTTGCAAAACTTGACTAATATGGAATATATTGCTGCGCATTCCGCGCTATGCAGAGCGCTGATGCCAAGCCGCCCTTTTACGAGAGCCGCTGGTTCAAGGGAACAGTGGCGGTCGTCGGCCTGCTCACTGCGGTGTTCGCCTTCGGCGGCTTTCCAAAGCCGAGGCAGATTCTGCACGACCTGACTGCCGCCGCCGAGCTTCCGCGGATCAACACCGAGATCGTCCTCGACCGCTCTCGTGCGATGCGCAAATCGTTCGGCGGCGGAACCAAGCTCGAAGCCGCGACCGAGGCGGTGGGGAAGTTTGCGGCGTCCACGGTCGACTCGGGTCTTGGCTTGCGAGTGACCGGAGGCGGCTGCTACGGCGACGGCGAGGTGATGGTCGGGCCCGGCCCCGACCATGATGACGACGTCCGCAAAGCCATTGCCCGGATGCACGCGGGTGGGCCCTCCAATGTGGTTGGAACCGTGCGCAGGGCGATCGACGAATTCACGCAGGACCGCTTTCACCGCAAGGGATCGACGCGAAGGATCGTCGTCTTCATGGGCGGGGAGGACAGGTGCGCCGAAGAGGCGGGAGAGGAAGTCCGCGATGCGCTCAAGGGCTCAGGAGTGGAAACGACCTTTCGCATGTACGCGCTCGGGCTCTCAAAAAGAGAAGCGGTGAGCATGATCCGCTTCCAGGCCGCCCTCCACCGCGTGGCCCGAGTCGAGTACTGGCCCGTCGAGAACAGGAAGGAACTCGACAAGGCGGTGACCGAGGAAGCTGAAGAAATCGAAGAAGGCAAGGTGCCGGCAAGCCCGCCCCGGTCGGTGCAGGCTGAGGTTGAGAAGGAGGCGAGCAGCATCCTCGGCGGCGAAGTGGAAGAAGCCAAAGGTGAAGAAGAAACCACCTCGGAAGCCGAAGAAGAAGTCGAAGAAACCGAAGCCACCGAAGAAACCGAAGAATCCGAATCGACGGAAGAAGAAACCACCGAAACCACCGAAGAAACCGAATCGACGGAATCCTCGAGTCCCGGAGCCGACGCGCTGAAGCGCGTGAGGCTCTATGCCTCGAGCCGGACCGGCAGCGTCTTCAGCTGGTTGAGGAAGGCCGACTCGGCGAACTTCGGCTCGCCGCCGAGGGTCATGTTCGGGTAGCGGGCGAGGGTCTCCTCGAAGAGGATCTTCAGCTCGAGGCGGGCGAGGGCCGTGCCAAGGCAGAAATGGCGCCCGCCGGCACCGAAGGCCTGGTGCTCGGGGTTGCGCAGGACGTCGAAGCGATCGGGGTCCTCGTAGCGCGTCTCGTCGCGGTTGGAAGAGGCGTACCACATCACCACCTTGTCGCCCTCCTTGATCCGCTGCCCGTTCAGCTCGACGTCGCGGGTGGCGGTGCGGCGGAAGTGGGCGAAGGCGGGGAACATGCGCAGTGACTCCTCGACCGCACCTGGGATCAGCTCGGGGTCGTCGAGCAGCAGCTGCCGCTGTGCGGGGTCTTCGATCAGGGCCCGCATGCCGCTGCAGTAGGTGGCCTTCGTGCTGTCGTTGCCGGCGGCGACGAGAAGGAAGAAGCCCATCACGATCTCGTGCTCCTCGAGCCGCTCGCCACCCACCTCGGCGTGGACGAGCACGCTGGTCAGGTCATCGGTCGGACTCTCGCGCCGGGCCGCGATCATCTCGCCGCAGCGGCTGAAGATCTCGGCCACGTTGCGCTGGATCGCCGCTTCGATATCGGCCGGCTCGAGGTGGCCGTGGGGGTTGAGGTCGGGGTCGCTGACGCCGAGGGTCGAGTTCATGAGCTCGGCCCAAATTGCATCGTCCTCCTCCGGAATTCCCATAAAGCTGCCGATCACGCGTGCCACAACGGGCTGGGCGACCTCGGTGACCAGGTCGCACTCCTCGCGCCCGTCGAGTCGGTCGAGCACACGGGTGACGATGCGCCGGATCTCCTCCTCGTGGGCGGCGATCCGCTTCGGCGTGAAGCCGGCCTGGAAGAGCGCCTTGATCCGGTCGTGCTTGGGTGGGTCCATGCCGATGAACATCGCTCGCGACAGCTCGATCGGAAAGACCTCGGTGATCAGCGTGATGCCGCCCAATTCGGAGGAATAGGCCTGCCAGTCGCGACTGACCGCGTGGACGTCCTCGGCGGTCGTCACCGACCAGTAACCGGGCGTGTCGGGAAATTCGGTGATTTCAGAGGTCCAATGAACCGGGCACTCGGAGCGCAGGCGCTTGAAGATCCCGTGGGGCGGGCCATCACCCCAG
>CAZQET010000345.1:0-2699 GCA_964591825.1 uncultured Conexibacteraceae bacterium | reverse complement strand
ACGCGCATGCCCGGAATGCCCTGCCACCAGCCGTCGATGACGACGTTGTGTTCGACCGGCGTCGCGAACGGCCTTCTCTTGTGCCAGGAGTATTCGAGCTTTCTGCCGGTGACCCAGTTGATCGATATGAATTCGAACACGCCCGTGTCGCCCGCGTGGAGGACCGGGCCGGTGCCCTTTCTGACGTCTCTGATGACCAGCTGTTCGACCCTCGCGCCGGGGTGGGGGCCGGGGTTTCTCGGCAGCGGGTATCTGTTGACGTAGTAGACGGTCGGTTCTTCGTTGGGCGTCGTGGTGGCGGCGCTGGTCGTCGTCTGGTCGCTGCCGCTTCTCGTGGTCGTCCTGGAGCTCGACCCGCCGCAGCCGGCGACGATGAGCGCGACCACGATGACAGCACCGCAAAGCATGAGGCGCATCCCCCAACTCCCCCAATCGACGCAGTTCCCCGATACGTGCAGAGGCGAACCTACCTGAGCCGGCTCGTGCGATGCGTAGGTTGGGAGTACGGGTCCGAGCGCAGACCGGCTCAGCGGAAGCGCCCCGGCTCCCACAGCGGCTCGTCGCCCTCGACCGCGCCGCGGCTGAGGATGAAGAGCAGGTCGGAGAGCCGGTTGAGGTAGCGCACGACCTCCTCGCCGAGCGCCTCGGCGCCGCACGCGATCGCCGCCCGCTCGGCCCGCCGGCAGACGGTGCGGCAGACGTGGAGCTGCGCGGCGGCCGGCGAGCCGCCGGGGATCACGAACGATCTGAGCTTCGGCAGCTCGGCGTTGACCTCGTCGCAGCGCTGCTCCAGCCAGCTCGTCTGCTCCGGCGTCACGCGCAGGCGCGCCGTGTCGCCGCCATGTGGCACCGCGATGTCGGCGCCGACGTCGAACAGGTCGTTCTGCACGTGCTGCAGCCACGGCACGTAGCGCTCCGGCATGCCGGCGCTCGCGAGCGCGACGCCGATGTGCGCGTTGAGCTCGTCGACGGTCCCGTACGCCTCGATCCGCGGGTGCGTCTTCGGCACGCGGCTCATGTCGCCGAGGTGCGTCTCGCCCTTGTCGCCGTGGCGGGTGTAGATGCGCGTGAGGTTGACCATCGGGCGACGGAGTCTAGATGACGTGCCTCGGGACGTTCTGAACGGGTAGGAGGCATCCGGGCTGAGCCGGAGAGTTGTGGTCCTTCCACAGATCACGGCTCTCGGAGGTCTCAGTCCGGATGCAAGACAAGCGTAGGTGGCTGCCCCGCTGGCAGCGTGTCGAGCTCGTTGAGCTTTGTCTCGAGCAGGGCCTCACGCGTCGCCAGGCCGCGGCCTGGCGACGCGTGAGCGTCGCGACAGTTCAGTACTGGGTCGATCGTTACCGTCGGGCCAGCGAGGACGATCGGGCCTCCGAGGCCTGGGCGATCGATCGTCCGTCGACGCCGCATCGTCAGCCGGGCCGGGTCAGCGAGGAAGTCCATGACCGCGTCTGCGAGGCTCGCTTGCGGACTGGCTGGGGTCCGCGATTGATCGCCTCCGAACTCGGGATGGCCCATGCGACCGTCTCGCGCTGTCTGAGCCGGCGCGGCATCTCGCGGCGCCCCAAAGCGCCACGCGAGCCCGTCCAGCGCTTCGAATGGCCTTGTCCGGGCGCCCTGATCCAGAACGACGTCAAGCGCTTCGCGCGGTTCTCGCGACCGGGGCACGCGGTCACCGGCGACCGCTTCCGCACCGGCGCCGAGAAGCGTGCTGGCGTCGGCTACGAGTTCGCCCACTCGGCGATCGATGACCACAGCCGCCTGGCCTATACCGAGCTGCACCGCGACGAGAAGGCCACCACCGTCGCAGGCTTCACCGAACGAGCGATCGCGTTCTTCGCCAGCCACGGCATCACGATCGAGCGATGGCAGACCGACAACGCGTTCGTCTACACCAAAAACACCCGGTTCCAGGCCCTGCTAAGCGCTCACGGCATCCGTCACCGCACGATCCCGCCACGCATGCCCAAGCGCAACGGGAAGGTTGAGCGCTACCAGCAGACCCTCAAACGCGAGTGGGGCCTCGGGCAGCGCTACCGCTCAAGCAACGCCCGCGCCGCAGCACTGCCACACTGGCTCCAGCACTACAACCACGAACGCAACCACAGCTCCATCGGCAACCGACCGCCCATCACCCGCGTTCGGAACGAACCGAGGCAGAACACCTAGGTCCTCAGGTCGCCGCCGGCGCCGGCCTCGGCCGTGAGCGCCAGATAGACGCATGCGGCGTCGCGCGGGCGGTCGAGGTCGATCCCGGCGAGCTGCTCGATGCGGCGGATGCGGTAGCCGAGCGTGTTGCGGTGGACGTGCAGCGCGCGGCTCGTGTCCGCGCGGTCGAAGCCGCAGCGCACGAGCGTGTGCAGCGTGTGGACGAGGTCGGCGCCCTCGCCGCCGCGCGCGAGCGGCTCGAGCACGCGCGCGCGCAGCGCCGCGGCGATCCGCGGCGAGCGCGCGAGCAGCAGCTCGATCGCGTGCGAGGCGGGCGTCAGCACGCCCGATGAGCGTGTGCGCCGGCCGTGGTCGACGAGCAGCTGCAGCTCCTCGCGCACGGTCGCGAGCTCCGCGCGCGGCGTCTCGCCGGCAAGCGCGAGCAGCGCGTGCGGTCCCTCGCCCAGGTCGGTCGCGTCCGGCGCGGTCAGCGCAAGCCCGAAGACGCGGTCGCCCTCGGTGACCGCGAGGCGGCCGTCGCCGCGCAGGCG
>CAZQET010000344.1:0-1887 GCA_964591825.1 uncultured Conexibacteraceae bacterium | reverse complement strand
CTCCTCGCCGACCACGTCGGGCTTGAGGATCGTCGAGGTCGAGTCGAGCGGGTCGACCGCCGGGTAGATCCCCTTCTCGGAGATCGCCCGCGAGAGCGTCGTCGTCGCGTTGAGGTGGGCGAAGACCGAGGCCGGGGCGGGATCGGTGAGGTCGTCGGCGGGCAGGTAGATCGGCTGCACCGTGGTGACCGGGCCGCGCGCGGTCGAGGTGATCCGCTCCTGCAGGCCGCCCATCTCGGTCTCCAGCGTCGGCTGATAGCCGACCGCCGAGGGCATCCGCCCGAGCAGGGCCGAGACCTCGGAGCCCGCCTGAACGAAGCGGAAGATGTTGTCGATGAAGAGCAGCACGTCCTGGCCACCCTGCTCGCGGAAGTATTCGGCCATCGTCAGGCCGGAGAGGGCGACCCGCAGACGGGCGCCGGGCGGCTCGTTCATCTGGCCGAAGACGAGCATCGTCTTGTCGATCACGCCCGACTCCTTCATCTCGAGCCAGAGATCGTTGCCCTCGCGCGAGCGCTCGCCGACCCCGCAGAAGGCCGAGAGGCCTTCGTGCTCTTCGCCGATCGAGCGGATCAGCTCCTGGATCAGCACCGTCTTGCCGACGCCGGCGCCGCCGAAGAGCCCGACCTTGCCGCCCTTGGCGTAGGGGGCGAGCAGGTCGATCACCTTGATCCCGGTCTCGAGGATCTCCTGCGTCGGAGCCAGCTCCGAAGCCTCGGGCGCGGGGCGGTGGATCGGCCAGCGCTCCTCGGCCTCGACCGGCTCGCCGAGGTCGATCGGCTCACCGAGCAGGTTGAAGATGCGGCCCAGGGTGACGTCGCCGACCGGAACCGAGATCGGGGCGCCGGTGTCGACCACCTTGTCGCCGCGCTGCAGGCCGTCGGTGGCGTCCATGGCGACGGTGCGCACGCGGTCGTCGCCGAGGTGCTGCTGCACCTCGCAGACCAGCTCGCTGGTTTCACCGTCGCCGCCGTTCATCTCGATCTTCACGGCCGAGTAGATCTCGGGCAGCTTCTCGGGGAATACGGCATCGACGACCACCCCGGTGACCTGCTCGACGCGCCCTACGTTCGTTCCGTTGCTCTCAGACATTGGTTCCTTTTTCTCTCCGGTTCTAAGTCTCTATCCCAGCGCCTCGGCGCCGGCCACGACCTCGAGGATCTCCTGGGTGATCTCCGCCTGCCTGACCCGGTTCATCTCCAGGGTCAGCTTGCCCATCATGTCCTCCGCGTTCTCGGCCGCGTTGCGCATCGCGGTCATCCGCGCCCCCAGCTCGGAGGCGGCCGACTCGAGCAATGCCCGGTAGACCGAGATGTTCACGTACTCGGGGATCAGCTGGGCGAGCAGCTCCTCGGCGTCGGGCTCGTACTCCCAGACCGAGCGGCTGTGCGCCTTCTCGACCTCGCTCTCCTCGCCCTCGGCCTCCTCCTCGCCGGCGCCCTCGCCGATCACGTCGGCCTGCTGCAGGGGGAGCAGCGTCTGCCGCCAGACGTGCTGGGTCAGCGGCGAGACGTAGCGGTTGTAGACGAGCTCGACGCGATCGAGCTCGCCGTCGACGTAGGCGGCGGTCAGCTCCTCGCCGATCTCGCGCGCGTTGGCGAAGCCGGGCCGGTCGGTGAAGCCGACGTATGAGGTGCGCGGCTCCTCTTTGCGGAAGGTCAGCGCCGAGACGCCCTTGCGGCCGACCGCGGAGAAGGCGGCTTGCCTGCCGTCCTCGCGCAGCTCGTTGCGCAGGCGCAGGCCGTCGCGAATGATGTTGGTGTTGAAGGCCCCGGCCAGACCGCGGTCGCCGGTGACGAGGACGACGCCGACGCGCCGCTCGTTCTCGCGCTCTTCCAGCACCGGCACGCGCGGCACGCCGCCGGCCTGCTCGGCCGCGCGACGGGT
>CAZQET010000343.1:0-2418 GCA_964591825.1 uncultured Conexibacteraceae bacterium | reverse complement strand
TCCAACCCGCCGACCTCCAACCCGCCGACCTCCAACCCGCCGACCTCCAACCCGCCGAACTGCATCAAATTCTCGTTCCAACAGGGAGAGAATTTGATGCAGTTCTATGGGGTTGGGGAGCGGGGGAACTTCGAGGGGCGGACGGTGCTGCACCTGGCGCAAGGGGTGGAAGCTGGGCCGCCCGAGGAATTCGCGGGGATGCAGCGGCAGCTGCTCGCGGTGCGCTCGCTGCGCGTCCGGCCGGGACTCGACGACAAGCGGCTCACCTCGTGGAACGCGCTGATGGTCGCTGCCTTGGCCGAGGCCGGAGCAGTGCTCGGGCGCTCTGACTACCTCGACGCCGCCCGCAAGTGCGCCGAGTTTGTCTGGGGCACGCTCCGCAACGATGAGGGACGGCTGCTGCGCACCTACAAGGACGGGCGCGCCCATCTCAACGCCTACCTGGAGGACCACGCCTTCCTGGTCGAGGCACTGCTCACCCTCTACGAAGCGAGCTTCGAGATCGTCTGGTTCGAGCGCGCCCGCGAGCTCGCCGAGACGATGCTCGCCCGCTTCGGCGACCCCGAGCGCGGCGGGTTCTTCTCGACGGCCGACGACCACGAAGCGCTGATCGCGCGCCGCAAGGAGATCGGCGACCACCCAATCCCCTCGGGCAACTCCTCCGCCGCCCTTGCCCTGCTCCGCCTCGCCGCCCTCACCGGTGAGCGGCGCTACGAAGAGGCGGCCGAGGGCGTCCTCCGCCTTTTCGCCGGCCCCGCCCAGCGCCACCCCGAGTCCTTCGCCCACCTCCTCCGCGCCATCGACTTCCACCTCTCCCCCACCATGGAGGTCACCCTGATCGGCGACGACCTCGACGATATGACCAGCGTCGCCCGCTCCCAACTCCGCCCTCATCTCGTACTCGCCGGGGGCCCCGAAGACACCTCCATCCCTCCCCTCCTCCAATCTCGCACCGCCGTCGACGGACGCCCCACCGCCTACGTCTGCGAAAGCTTCACATGCAAGACCCCCGTCACAGACCCCCAAGCTCTAGCCGAACTCCTCTGACGCCGGAGTGGGGGGCAGGGGTGCCCTCTCCTGGGTGCGGCGTCATGTTTTTCGCACAGACCACTCAGCGAGAAAATCCGGGTGCCAGGCGAAAAACCCAGCACCCAGGAGAGGGCACCCCTGCTCCTTCTCCCACCCTCAGAGAATCGGCAAAAACTGCTCGATCTCGTAAGGAGTGACCTGCACCCGGTACTCGTCCCACTCCTGCCGCTTGATCTCCACGAACCGCCGGAAGGTGTGCTCGCCGAGCGTGCGCAGCACCAGCTCCGACTCGGCCGCCACCTCGATCGCCTCGCCGAGAGTCGCCGGCAGCTGCTCGATTCCCTGGTGGGCGAGCTCCTCCGGTGAGAGGTGGTAGAGGTTCTGCTCCATCGGCTCGGGCAGCTCGTACCCCTTCTCGATCCCCTCGAGGCCGGCCTGCAGCATGCCGGCGAAGCAGAGGTAGGGGTTGCAGGCGGGGTCGGGGCAGCGCAGCTCGGCGCGGGTCGCCCCCTCCTTGCCAGGGTGGTAGAGCGGCACCCGGATCAGGGCCGAGCGGTTGCGCCGCGACCAGGCCAGGTAGACCGGCGCCTCGTAGCCGGGGACGAGACGCTTGTAGGAATTGACCCACTGGGCGAAGAGCGGCGAGATCTCACGCGCGTGCTTGAGCTGGCCGGCGATGAAGGCCTTCGCCGTCGGCGAGAGGAAGTACTGGTCATCGGGGTCGAAGAAGGCGTTCCTGCCATCTTTGGAGAGCGACTGATGGACGTGCATGCCCGAGCCGTTCTCGCCGAAGAGCGGCTTTGGCATGAAGGTCGCGTGCCAGCCGTACTTCATCGCGTACTCCTTGACGACGATGCGGTAGGTCATGCAGTCATCGGCCATCGCCAGCGCGTCCTTGTAGCGCATGTCGACCTCGTGCTGGGAGGGGCCGACCTCGTGGTGGGTGTACTCGACGTGGATTCCCATCTTTTCCAGAGCGAGCACGGTGTCGCGGCGCACGTCGGAGCCGGCGTCGAGCGTGGTCAGATCGAAGTAGCCGCCCTCGTCGAGACCCTCGGGGACGCCACCCTCTGGCCGGGCGGAGCGGAAGTAGAAGAACTCGAGCTCGGGGCCGATGTTGAAGGCGTCGAAGCCCATCTCCTCGGCCCGCTTCAGCGCCCGCTTCATGATCCAGCGCGGGTCGCCCTCGTAGGGCTCGCCGCCCGGCACCTGGATGTCGCAGAACATCCGAGCGACGGCGTTCTCGTCCTCCGGTCGCCAGGGAATCAGGGCGAAGGTCGAGGGATCCGGCATCGCGATCATGTCGGACTCCTCGATCGGGTTGAAGCCGGTGATCGAGGAGCCGTCGAAGCCCATACCCCCCTCGAAGGCATCCTCCAGCTCCGAGGC
>CAZQET010000342.1:0-4450 GCA_964591825.1 uncultured Conexibacteraceae bacterium | reverse complement strand
CGGTCGAGGAGCCGTCGGCGAGCACGTCGCCCTTCTTCACCTTCTGGCCGGTGTCGACGATCGGCCGCTGGTGGATCAGCGTGCCCTGATTGGAGCGCATGAACTTGTGCAGCGGGTACTCGAGCTTCTTGCTGCCGCTGGAGATCACGATGCGCTCCGAGTCGACGTGGCCGACCTCGCCGTCCTCCTCGGCGAGGACAACGTCGCCGGTATCGATCGCGGCGCGACGCTCCATGCCGGTGCCGATCAGCGGCGGGTCCGGCTTGAGCAGCGGCACCGCCTGACGTTGCATGTTGGAGCCCATCAGAGCGCGGTTGGCGTCGTCGTGCTCGAGGAAGGGGATGAGGGCGGTCGCCACCGACCAGATCTGGGTCGGCGAGACGTCCATCAGGTCGACTTCCTTGGGCGCCGCCGTCGAGTACTCCTGGTCGGCGGCGCGGACAAGGACCTGCGGGCCCTTCAGCTTGCCGTTCGACTCATCGACCTCGGCGTTGGCCTGGGCGATGACCTTTTCCTCCTCCTGGGTCGCATCCAGGTGGACGATCTTCTCGGTGACGACACCGTCCTTGACCACCCGGTAGGGGGTCGTGACGAAGCCGTGCTCGGAGACCTCCGCGTAGGAGGAGAGCGAGCCGATCAGGCCAATGTTCGGCCCCTCCGGTGTCTCGATCGGGCACATGCGTCCGTAGTGGGTCGGGTGCACATCGCGCACCTCGATCGGCGCCCGCTCGCGGGTCAACCCGCCCGCGCCCAGCGCCGAGAGCCGGCGCCGGTGGGTGAGGCCGGCCAGCGAGTTGGTCTGGTCCATGAACTGCGAGAGCTGCGAGGAGCCGAAGAACTCCTTCATCGCGGCGACGACCGGGCGGATGTTGATGATCGTCTGCGGGGTGATCGCGTCGGAGTCTTCGGTCGTGAGGCGCTCGCGGACAACGCGCTCCATCCGGTAGAGACCGATGCGGAAGGCCTCCTGGATCAGCTCGCCGACGGTGCGCAGACGGCGGTTGCCGAAGTGCTCGTACTCGTCGAGGTGCTCGTTGACCGGCTCGCGCGGGTAGGTGATCGCCTCCGCCGCATAGTCCTTGATCGGGTTCTCCTCGTCGATCTCCTCGGGGATGCCGAGCAGTTTCGGCAGGGAGACCAGCTCCTTGACCAGGGCGATGATGTCGTCGTGGGTGAGGACCCGCGTATCGAGGTCGATGTCGAGGTCGAGGCGGGCATTGAGCTTGTAGCGACCGACCCGGGTGAGGTCGTAGCGCTTGGGATCGAAGAAGAGCTGCTCGAGCAGGTTGCGGGCGGCGTCGACCGAGGGCGGCTCACCGGGGCGCTGCTTCTTGAACAGCTCGATCAACGCCCCCTCTTCGGTTTTCGTCGGCTCGGTGTCGGAGGCGATCGTGTGCCGCATGTAGACCGAGTCGTCGAACATGCTGAGCAGCTTCTCGTCCTCGACGTAGCCCATCGCCCGCAGCAGCACCGTCACCGGCAGCTTGCGCTTGCGATCGATGCGCACGTAGACGCGGCCTTTTTTGTCGATTTCGAGCTCCAGCCAGGAGCCGCGGGCCGGCATCAGGTTGGCGATGAAGACCTGCTTCTCGGGGTCCTTGGGCGCCATCACGTAGGCGCCGGGGGAGCGCACGAGCTGCGTGACGACGACGCGCTCGGTGCCGTTGATGATGAAGGTGCCGCGCTCGGTCATCCACGGGAAGTCGCCCATGAAGACGGCCTGCTCACGGATCTCGCCGGTCTCTTTGTTCTGGAAGGCAACCGTCGCCGAGAGCGGACGCGAGTAGGTCATGTCCTTCTCGCGGCACTCCTCGATCGTGTGCGGCGGCTCCTCGAATTTGAACTCGCCGAAGACGATGGCGAGGTTCCCCGTGTAGTCCTCGATCGGGGATATGTCGTTGATGGTCTCCCTGAGCCCGCCCTTCTTCGGATCCGTCAGCTCTTCGAAGGAGCGACGCTGGATATCGATCAGATGGGGGACTTCGAGGGGGTTCTGTAGTCGGGAAAAACTCCTGCGGGTTACGGGGGCAGCGTTCGAACGTGCCAAAGTCGGCGACTCCTCAGACGGTCAGAGGGACGTTAGATACAGCGCAGATATCGGGCAGGGGACACAACTGGCGCGCGACCGCGAAAAATAACACACGGCCGCGCGCGACCGCGAACTTGGCTCCCTGCCTAGGATCCAAGCCCGGTCGTTGCGAGCTTTACTTGAGCTCGACGCTGGCGCCGGCCTCCTCGAGTTCGGCCTTCAGCTTGTCGGCCTCCTCGCGCTCGACGCCCTCTTTGATCGCCTTCGGCGCTTCGTCAACGATCGCCTTGGCCTCCTTCAGGCCGAGGCCCGTCGCGGCGCGGACGACCTTGATCACCGGCACCTTCTGGCCGCCGACCTCGGTCAGCACCACGTCGACCGTGGACGCTTCATCGCCACCGTCGCCACCGTCGCCGGCGGGTGCACCGGCAGCAGCTGGCGCAGCAGCCGCAACGGCCGTGGCCGAGACACCGAACTCCTCCTCGAGAGCCTTGATCCGCTCGGAGAGCTCGAGCACCGAGATGCTCTTCAGCTCTTCGATCCAATCCTCAGTTGACACCTTGGTTGCCATCTACTCCTCTTCCTTGCTCGCGTCGTCTTCAGAAGTCTCATCCTGCTCAGAAGTCTCATCGGCGCTCGCCTCCTCGGCGGGGGCCTTCTCAGCCGCCGGCGCCTCCTCGGTCTCCTCGGAGGGAGGCTCCTCTTTGGGAGTCTCGGCCGAGGTCTCGCCGGTGACCAAGCCCTTCTCCGCGATCTGCCCGAGCTGCAAAGCAAGGCCCTGGATCATCGAGCCGAGGCCGCGGACCAGGCCTGTCAGGGGGCTGGCGACCACGCCGGCCAGCTGGCCATTCAGCACTTCGCGGCCGGGCAGCCTCGAGATCGCCTTGAAGGCGTCTTCGTCGAGGGTCGTCCCCCCCATGAAGCCGCCCTTGTAGGTGAGCACTTCGTGCTCTTTGTTGAAGCTGGTGATCGCCTTCGCGGCCTGGGCGGTGTCGCCGCGTACGAAGGTGAGCGCAGTCGGGCCCTGCAGCAGCTCGTTGAGACGCTCGGCCTCACCGGCTTGCTCGGCAGCGATTTTGGTCAGACGGTTCTTGACGACGCGGAAGCTGGCATCAGCCTCGCGCAATTTGGAGCGCAGCTCGGCTGCCTGAGGCACGCTGATGCCCCGGTAATCGACGGCGAAGATCGCTTCAGAGGCCGTGATGTCGGCCGCGATCTCCTCAATGGCTTGTGCCTTTTCGTCTCGATTCATCTCGTCACCTGCACCGGGCTTGCGCTGCCGGTGACCTGAAAGCGATCCACATCATCGCTTTGGGTCCCGTCGGCGGCTGCCGGTGGTCTCGGGTTGCGCGGCGGGGGAGTTTAGGCGACCGCCGGCTCCTCTGCGGCCTCGGTCGAGGGAACCACTTCTTCCTCGCTGCCGATCCTGGCGGCATCGACGCGGATGCCGGGACCCATCGTCGTGCTCAGCGTGCAGCTGACGATGTAGCGGCCTTTGGCCGCCGCGGGCTTGGCGCGGACGATCTCCTCCATCACCGCGGTCAGGTTCTCCAGCAGCTTCTCCGGCTCGAGGCTGGCCTTGCCGATCGACATGTGGACGATCGCCTGACGGTCGGTGCGGTATTCGACCTTGCCGGCCTTCGACTCGGTGACCGCTTTCTCGACGTCGTCGGTGACCGTGCCGACCTTGGGGTTCGGCATCTTGCCCTGCGGGCCGAGCACGCGGCCGAGCTTGCCGACCGTGCCCATCATCTGCGGGGTCGAGATCGCCACGTCGAAGTCCGTCCAGCCCTCCTCTTCGACTTTCTTGGCGAGGTCCTCTGCGCCGACGAAGTCGGCGCCGGCCGCTTCGGCGTCGCGGGCCTGCTGCCCTTGGGCGAAGACGGCGACGGTGACGTCTTTGCCGAGTCCGTGCGGCAAGGCGAGCGTGCCGCGCAGTTGCTCCTCGGCGTGGCGGACGTTGACGCCGAGCAGCACGTGCAGCTCGACCGTCTCGTCGAAGTTGGCGCTGGCCGTCTCCTTGATCAGGGCGATCGCCTCGGCAGGCGCGTAGGCCTGCTCGCGCTGCACCTTGTCGAGCTGTTTGCGGTAGCGCTTGCCGTGAGCCATCGTCGATTCCTACTGGACGTCGACGCCCATCGAGCGGGCGGTGCCGGCGATGATCTTCGAGGCGGCGTCGAGGTCGTTGGCATTGAGGTCGGGCATCTTGCGCTCGGCGATCTGGCGCACCTGGTCCATCGTGATCGTCCCCACCTTGTTGACGTGGGGCTCGCCCGAGCCCTTCTTGATCCCGATCGCCTCCTTGATCAGGACGGCGGCGGGCGGCGTCTTGGTGATGAAGGTGAACGTGCGGTCCTCGTAGACGGTGATCTCGACCGGGATGATCGTCCCGCCCTCGGACTGGGTCTGCGCGTTGAACGC
>CAZQET010000341.1:0-3292 GCA_964591825.1 uncultured Conexibacteraceae bacterium | reverse complement strand
CCACCGAGGGACGGCGAGGCAGCCGGGTCATCAACGGTGATACCACCGGGGCCGAGCGGCGCCGAGCCATCCGGACCACAGGAGACGCAGGTAACCGCTGGGTCGCTGGGCTGGTAGCGATAGAGCTCGGAGCAGGGGGCTGCGGCAGCCGGGGCGGAGCTGAAGTTGCAGGGCCCAGTGTTGTCATAGGAGGTGAGCTGGCGGCTGCTCCTGAAGAGCAGGGTGCCGTCTTCGGCGACCCACCCGACGAGAGGAGAGTGGAGGGATTCACCGGAGTCAGCCGCGGAGTAGGTCGTCACTTCCACCGGGGCGCCACCGTCGTGGACCATGTAGAGCTCGCACTGGCCGTTGGTGGAGGTCAAGTTGATCGCGCTGCAGTCGCCGGCGGAAGCGCCGGCACTGAGGCGGCCGTTGGCGAGGAAATAGACATAGGCACCGTCGCTCGAGGTCGCGAGCACTCCCTTGACGCCCGCGCCAAGCGGATCGCCAGCCAAGTCGACGGTCAGGTCGGTGAGCCGTTCTGTGTCGACGTCATAGGAGTAGAGGTCGGAGCCCTGGCTCGAGGTGGCACAGGTGGAGTCGGCGGTGGAGACCGCTGTCGAGTCGTCGGTCAGCTTCTCGCAGCTGGTGAAGTAGATGATCGAGCCGTCTTTGCTCGAGCCCCACCACTTCGCCGGCTTGTGGCCGTTGGGGTCGGGACTGGAGGCCTGCGAGGCGGAGACCTCGATCGTCCTGGCGTTGCCAATGCGCAGGTAGATGCGACCGGAGGCGGGATCAGTGAAGAGGATCTTCGTGCCGTCGGCAGACATTGTGCTGGCGGAACCGCCCGGGCGGAGTGAGGTCGCCGAGTCGGAAAGGGCGCCACCGCTAAGGGGGATACAGGCGGGGCCGCCTTCGTCGTCGCAGGAAGTAGCGGGGGCGACTGGGATGCGGTTGGCGAGACTGAGCGAGCCGTGGTCGTAGTCGTAGAGGTTCGTTCCTTCACCGTTGGCCGTGACAGCAGCTGCATCAGAGGTCAGCGCTACCGTGGAGGAAAGAAGAAAGTGCTGGGGGTCCGTGGAGAAAGAGTTGATGCCTCCAGACAAGACCACTCCCGGGGCGGAGAAGGTCTTCTCCCAGGTGCCGGCGGTGAGGTCTCCGACGTAGAAGTCGCCTCCGTCAGAGGTGTAGGAGGTGGTCAGGTCGGGGTCCCAGCTACGGAGCGTGATCGCATGTCCCGAAGGCAGGACGGGGGCGAGGTTACTGGTCAACCAGCCCTGCGCAGTGCGGCGAGCGATGACCGAGAGGATGGTCGAGTTGCCGCCCGGGGCGGGGAGGCCAGCGATATGGGCGTAGGTGACGGCGTCGCCGCTTGCGCCAGCCTGCGCGAACAGCGGGGAGGTGATCACGTTGGCGCCGTGCTTGTCGACCAGCGATGCCTGCTCATAGGCACGGCAGTCGGGCAAGGAGAAGCCGTGGCCGGTGCGCATCGCGGCGTTGGGGCAATTGTCGACGGCGCCCGCAGTCGTGAAGGCGGCATCGGGACCTTTGACCGTGGCGTCGGCGTTCTGGGCGACCAGGCGGAAGTGATAGGTCGTGCCGGGAGCAAGCCCGGCGATCTCGCGGCTGACCAGTTGCGCCACGCTGCCGCCAATTGGCGAGCCCTCGGGGGTCGAGGTCCCATAGGCGGCGGTCGGTCCGTATTCGAAGTGATAGGTCGTCGGAGTGCCCTGTGGGTTCAGCTTCGCGTTCAGCATCGCATCGCTTGCGGTGACCGGGTCGGCGTGGGTGTTGGTGATGATCGGCCCGCGGGTGGTGAAGGTGCGATCCGAGCTGGCGACGAAGCTGCGATTGGTCCCGTTTTCGGCTTCGATCCGGAAGTGATAGGTGGTCGCCGGCTCGAGTTCTGAGGTTTCGGCGGAGACGACCACATCGCCCGAGCCCGAGCCGGGATCCGGCGAGCAGGGCAGTTCTTCGGCGTTGGTATAGCCGCTTGCCTTGAATTCCTCATCGGAAACGTAGGCGAACTGGCACTTGCTGACCTGGATCCCCTCGGGGTCGACCTTGCCGTTGAAGGTGACCGAGCCGGCGCTCAGGTCGCTCGGGTCTTCGATTGTCACCGTCGGCGGGCTGAGGTCGAAGGTGCTGAAGATCTTCAACTTGCCCGAGTCGGTGACGTAGAACTTGCGCTGGGTGCCATTCAGGCCGATGCCGCGGGGTTCGCTCAGGTCGGCCTGGCCGAAGGAATCGGTCGGTTCGCAGCCCTCGTTGTGTGTTGCCGCGCCGGCTTCAAAGGAAATCGGCTTACAGGCTGAGAGGTCGGACTCGATCACATTGCCGGCTGCATCAAAGTGATAGCGGGCTATTTGCGGGGGGACGCCATTTCCATCGAGGGTTCGTCCGAATAGGAGGTAGACATCGCCGCTCAGCGAATCGACGGCGATGTCTTCTTGGTTCGAAGGCGGGGGGCCAAAGCGAGACTTGCTGACGTAGAAGAAGTTTTCGTACTGGCTGACGGGAAGAGAAGGATCGAAGCGCTCGGCGCCCCTGACCAGCGCGATGAAGGTCCCACCGGGCTCACTTGCAAGTCTGCTGCCAAATTCAGCACCAGAAAAGACAGACAAAGGACTTCCCGTCGCCGCTGAATAGCTTCGCAATTGCCCACCCACGCCGGCGAAGAGCACACCGCTTGAATCAACGGTGATGCCGCTAAGTTCCCCCGATACATCCAGATTTCCATTTGAGCCCCAGCCACTGACGAGGTTTCCGCTGGGGTCGAGCTTGGTGATCTTTCTCGGTGAGATACTCTGGCCACGGATATCACTGACGTAGACATCGCCCTGGGAGGCACCGCCGGAGTTGTCGGCGGCCACGGAATCGGGGATGCTGAGATGGCCGGGTGCGCTCGCCGTGATATCCCCGCTCCCCACCCGGCAGGTATCGCCGTTGGCGGGACGGCAGACCTCGAAGGCACCGCCCTGCTGGGTGGTGCTGACGTTGGCAAAGGAGCCTGGGGGGGTAGGAGTAAGGCCAGCGGGGTCAACGCTCATCTGGAGGACGTCAATGTGCCCCTTGGAGCCAGTGAAGTGGACCGTCCAGGGACCGCCGGCGGGGCCGGTGACCTGGACGTCGCCGGGATCGAGGCCAGGAAGCCCCTCGAGAGCGCTCTGAACGTCCGCGGCGGCGGCGTCGAACGCGATCGGGGCGGTGGGTTGATCCGTCGTGAGGCTAGTTGGAAGGACTCTACTGGCGGTAAGGGGTATCGAGAGGGTGAGCTCGCCAGCGCCAACGGCGGTGATCGTGGCGCCGGAGG
>CAZQET010000340.1:0-18987 GCA_964591825.1 uncultured Conexibacteraceae bacterium | reverse complement strand
GTGGCCGGTTGCGATCAAGGCGTCGGCCGGCGGGGGCGGGAAGGTCTTTCGGGTCGTGCGCGAGGACGACGTCGTCGACCGCGCGTTCGACACCGCGCGGCGTGAGGGCGAGGCCTACTTCGCCGACCCCACCGTGTACGTCGAGAAATACCTCGAGGACCCGCGCCACGTCGAGGTACAGGTGCTGGCCGACGGGCACGGCAGCGTGATCCACGTCGGCGAGCGCGACTGCTCGGTGCAGCGCCGTCACCAGAAGGTGATCGAGGAGGCCCCGGGGCCCCATGTCGACGAGGGGATGCGCGAGAGGATCGGCAAGATCGCCACCGACGCCGCGGCCGCGGTCGGCTACCGCGGCGCCGGCACGGTCGAGGGAATGCAGGTCGGCGAGGAGTACTTCTTCCTCGAGATGAACACTCGAGTGCAGGTCGAGCACTGCGTCACCGAGATGGTCAGCGGCATCGACATCGTCCGCGAGCAGGTGCTCGTCGCCGCCGGCGAGCCGCTCTCGGTCTCTCAGGAGGACGTCGATCTGCGCGGCTGGTCGATCGAGTGCCGGATCAACGCCGAGGCCGCGCACAAGAAATTCGCACCGGCGCCGGGGGCGATCACCAGCTACCGCGAGCCGGCCGGGCCCGGCGTTCGCGTCGACTCCGGGGTCGAGGCCGGCTCGGAAGTGACGCCGATGTACGACCCAATGGTGGCCAAGCTGATCGTCTGGGACGTCGACCGCGAGCACGCCACGCGGCGCATGCTGCGCGCTCTCGACGAGTACGAGGTCGGCGGCCTGACCACGCTGATCCCCTTCCACAAGGCCCTGCTCGCGACCGAGCAGTGGGCCAAGGGCGAGACATGCCGCGATTTGATGGAGGATCGCGAGTGGCTGAAGACCACCGCTCCGGCGGAGGCCCCGGCTCCCGCCGACGCCGTCGAGGGCGCCGAGCTGCTCAGCCGCGACTACAAGGTCGAGGTCTCTGGCAAGCTCTTCGACGTCAGGGTGATCGGCGAGGCCATGGCCGGAGCCGCTGCCCCTGCTGCGGGTGGCAGGAAACTGCCCAAACGCGAGCGCAAGGCAGGCGCCGGCGCCAGCGCCTCGAGCGAGTCCCTGCCCTCGCCGCTCCAGGGAACCGTCCTCAAGGTCGCCGTCGAGCAGGGCGCCGAGGTCAGCGAGGGCGACCTGATCTGCGTGATCGAGGCGATGAAGATGGAGAACGAGATCACCGCCCAC
Organism: uncultured Conexibacteraceae bacterium; assembly: GCA_964591825.1. Taxonomy (GTDB): domain Bacteria; phylum Actinomycetota; class Thermoleophilia; order Solirubrobacterales; family 70-9; genus VRUE01. The sequence goes on along the minus strand of CAZQET010000340.1, from coordinate 17,762 downwards.
CGCTCCGGCAAGGTCACCGCCCTGAACGTCACCGAAGGCGCAGCAGTCTCCAGCGGCGACACGCTAGCCGTCATCGAGTAGACGCCCGACAGGCGTCTATCGGTGCTGGTGCTGTTTTTCCCTCTGTTCCCGCTGTTTTTCGCGCCGTTCCTTTTCCCTCTGGCGGATTCGGCGCTGGCGTTCGATGCGGGTCAGCGGGATTTCCGAGGCTTCTTCGCTGCAGCCGCGACCAACGCAGTTCTCGAGCCGTTCGGTCAGTTCGCGGTGGAGGAAGTTGCGGATCGGGTAGTAGTTGGGAATGCGGACCAGGTTGTTGAGCTCGTAGGGGTCCCGTTCGATGTTGTAGAGCTCCTTCTCGCCGTCGGGCCAGGCGATGTACTTCCAGGGACCCAGGCGGATCCCCTCGTAGTCCTTGGGCGGGGCGAGGATTGATGCCGAAGCGCCGGGGCTCTTGGTCAGCTCGGCTTCGACGCGCTTGCTCTTGCGGGGGGAGGTGCGTCCGCTCTGGTCACCCGGTTCGGCGATCGCACCCGCGTCTTCGACGTCGTCGGTTTCGACGAATGACTCGAACAGGTAGGGGCGCAGCGTGCGCAGTTCCGGATCTTCGAAGAAGGGCACCATCGAGCGCCCGTCGATGCTCTTGTCGGGTTTCGCCCCGGCCAGTTCGAGGATCGTCGGGGCGATGTCGATGTTGCCGACCAGCTCGCCGGATTCCGAGCCGGGCCGGATGTGGGGGCCGCGGATCAGGAAGGGCAGGTGGGTCGAGGGCTCGTAGGCGAGGAACTTGCCGCCGATCAGGCGATGCTCGCCGAAGAAGAAGCCGTTGTCTGAAGTGAAGAGGATGTAGGTGTTGCGCAGGCGATGCAGGCCGCCCAGCGTGTCGATCACCTGCTTGACGCCGTCGTCCACCGATCGCAGCGCCTCCAGCGACTTGTCGTAGTAGACGCGGTAGGTGTGGATGTCGCTCAGCGAGAGGTAGGGCGCTTCGCGAATGAAGCTCGGCTTGTCGGAAACGTTGCCCTCGTCGAAGCCCTGGCCGCGGTTGTGCGGGAAAGGCGCTCCCTTGAACCAGTTGTAGTAGCGGGGGGCTGGCTCGGGTCCCGCCGGGCGGCGGAAATCCCCGTGCGGCGCGGTGTAGTCGAGCTGCAGGTAGAAGGGCTGTTCGGGCGAGGTTTCGCGCATCTCCTGGGTGGCTAGGTTGGTCAGCATGTCGGTCTCGTAGAAGCAGGGCTGGCCATTGAGCGGCGCGAAGGGGCACCCGGGATCGTCACGCACCCCGTATTCCCGCGTTTCCCAGCTGCCGGAGTCGCCATAGGGCCCTTCGATCGCGCCGTTGTTGTTGAGCTTGTAGCCGTAGTAGTAGTGGTCGGTGTCGGCGTTGAGCACGGTGTGCCAGGCGCTCCAGCCGGGCGGAACTTCGGTGCCGTTCGAGTACGGTTCGTCGCCGTAGCCGTTGAGGAACTTGCCGATGTGGATGGTGCGGTAGCCGGCTCCCTGCAACCAGGTGGCGAGGTTGTGCGAGTAGGCGGCGCGGAAGGAGAAGCCGAAGTAGCCCCCGTTGGGCTGGACGTTGCCCTTGACCCCGTCGTTGTGGGCATAGCGACCGGTCAGCAAGCTGACGCGCGACGGGCAGCAGAGCGGATAGGAGACGTAGTAGCGGTTGAAGGTCTCGCCCCGTTTGGCGATCAGGTCGAGAGTGTTTGGCATCGCCCGCAGGCGGGGCTGTCCAAAGCTCGCGTAGAGCTCGTCCAGCGTCTGGTCATCGGTCTGGATGACGACGAAGCTCGGTGGCTGCGGGCTGGCCGCGGAGGCAGCCTCGGTCCAGTGCTGGGCGATGGCACCTAGCAGGCAGAGCAGGGCCAGCACGGCGGCGGCAAGCACCGCTGCCAGGCGATGGGATTCCCTGCTTTGTGCGGTTAAGTGCATGAGGCGGGGGTCGCCGCGGGCGACCACAAAGGTCGTAACAAATACCCGCGCCGAAGTTGCGAAACGCTAGAGATCGCTCAGGACGCGCCGAGCTTTTTTGCCGCGTCGCGGAAGTTTTTGACCGTGGCGCTGGGCGCCTTGCGACCTTCGAGCTTCTCGTCGTGGCGGTTGACCCAGATCACCGGCACGTTCATTTTCAGCAGCGGCGCCACGTCCTTGGCGTAGTTGGAGCCGATGTGGACCCAGCCTTTCTTGCCGCCGATGCGGCGCGCCGCCTCTTTGAAGTGGGCTGGGTCGGACTTGTAGCTGCGCACCTGCTGGGCGGTGACGACGAGGTCCAGTTCGGTGCGCAAGTGTCGGCGGGAGATGCCGAGCAGTTTGTCGTCAATATTGGAGACGATGCCGATCTCGTAGCGCTTGCCGAGACGGTCCATTGCCGCGTTCGCCTCGCGGAAGGGCAGCCAGTAGGCCACGCTGTCGGGGAGGAACTGGGCGCGCGAGGGCTCGACTTCCCAGCCGATCTCACCCGCGACCTTGACGATCGTGCGGCGCAGCACCTCGGCGTAGAGCTCATAGGAGCCGGCCATGATTTCGGTCTGGACCTCCATGAAGCGAGCGAGGAAGGGCTCCTCTTCGAAGCTGAAGCCGTCTTTGCCGGCCTCTTTGCGGCAGGCGTCGACGATGCCTTTCTCCCAGTCGATCAGGGTGCCGTAGCAATCGGTGGTCACCCATTTGATGGTTTTGAGGGCAGGTAGAGGCATAAAGTGAAGTTCGCGTCGCAAGCTCCGCGAGTCGTCAGATGCGAGCGAAGCTCGCCTAGGCTCACGGGGAGCGCGGCATGTTATGCGAATAGCAGGGCCGCGCGGCGTCCCGCTTGCCGAGTTCGCTAGGCTGCCGCCCGCGCCAGGCGGCGCGTCCCGATCCATGGACCTTCTCGAGCACCAGGGTAAGCAGCTCTTCGCCAAGCACGGCGTCGCCGTGCCCAGTGGCGAGGTCGCGGCCAGCGTCGAGGACGCGGTCGCGGCGGCCGAGCGCATCGGCTACCCCTGTGCGATCAAGGCCCAGGTCCTGATCGGAGGTCGCGGCAAGGCAGGCGGGATCAAGATCGCCCAGGACGCCGAGGAGGCGCGCGCCCACGCCGACGCGATCCTCGGCATGGACATCTTCGGCCCGCACGGCGAGGGCCCCTTCCGGGTCGACCAGGTCTGGATCGAGGGCGGCTCGGACATCGCCTCCGAGTACTACGCCTCGGTGATCCTCGATCGCGGCGAGAAGAAGCTGCTGGCGATGGTCTCCGCCAAGGGCGGCATGGACATCGAGGCGGTCGCCGAGGAGGACCCCGACGCCCTGGTGCGGCGTCACATCGACCCGACGCGTCCCTTCACGGCAAGCGCCGCGCGCGAGATCGTTGATGCGGCCGGGCTCGACGAGGACGTGCGCGACCAGGTCGCCGAGGTGCTGGTCAAGTTGGCCGAGGTGGCGGCCGAGGACGACGCCACCCTGATCGAGGTCAACCCGCTGATCGTCACCAGCGACCGCGAGGTCGTCGCGCTCGACGCGATGGTGACGATCGACGGCAACGCCACCTACCGCCACCAGGAGCTGGCGGAGATCGCCGACACGGCGGACGACCCGCAGGAGGCGATGGCGAAGGAGAGGGGCCTCACCTACGTCAAGCTCGAGGGCAACGTCGGCATCCTCGCCAACGGCGCCGGCCTATGCATGTCGACCCTGGACGTCGTCGCCCAGGCGGGCGGCGCTCCGGCCAACTTCCTCGACGCGGGGGGCGGCTCCAAGGCCGAGGCCATTGTCGACGCGCTGACCGTGATCACCTCCGACGAGAAGGTCACGGCGATCCTCTTCAACATCTTCGGCGGCATCACCCGCTGCGACGAGATCGCCAAGGGCATCGTCACCGCCTCACAGCAGATCGAGCTGAAGGTGCCGCTGGTCGTGCGGCTCGACGGCACCAACTCCGAGGAGGGGCTGAGGATCCTCGCCGAGGCAAGCCTGCCCAACTTGGACCAGGAGACGACGATGCTCGATGCGGCGCGACGCGTCGTCGAGCTGGCGGGGGGTTCCGCGTGAGCATCATCGTTGGCAGGGAGACGCGGCTCGTCGTGTCCGGCCTGACCGGGCGCGAGGGCTCCTTCCACGGTCTCCGCAACAAGGCGTACGGAACCGACCTGGTGGCGGGCGTGACGCCCGGCAAGGGCGGCCAGGACGTCGAGGGAGTGCCCGTCTTCGACACGATCAGGGAGTCGGTCGAGCAGGCCGGCGCCAACACTTCGATGATCTTCGTGCCGGCGCGCTTCGCGGCGCCGGCGATCGACGAGGCGATCGAGTCCGGCGTCGAGACGGTGATCGCGATCACCGAGGGCATCCCGGTGCTCGACATGCTGAAGACCTACTGGAAGGCTAAGCAGGCCGGCGTGCGCCTGATCGGACCCAACTGCCCCGGCGTGCTCTCGCCGGGCAAGGCCAACGTCGGCATCATCCCGGCCCAGTTCTTCGACCCGGGGCCGATCGGCGTCGTCTCCAAGTCGGGCACCCTGACCTACCAGATCGGCAACGAGCTGAAGCAGGCCGGGACGGGCAACTCCTCGATCGTCGGCATCGGCGGCGACCCGATCATCGGCTCGGACTTCATTGACATCCTCAAGCTGTACGAGGCCGACCCCGAGACCGAGCTGATCGTGATGGTCGGCGAGATCGGTGGCGACGCCGAGGAGCGCGCCGCCGAGTTCATCGCCGCTGAGATCTCCAAGCCGGTTGTCGCCTACATCGCCGGCTTCACCGCCCCGCCCGGCAAGCAGATGGGCCACGCCGGCGCGATCATCTCCGGCTCCTCCGGCACCGCCCAGGCGAAGAAGGACGCGCTCGAAGCCAAGGGCGTCCGCGTCGGCGAAAGCCCCACCGAGACGGCCAAGATCGCCGTCGAAGTCCTGCGCGGCTAGTTCCCACCCTCGCCTAACCCACGCCCCGTAACGCACCCCCGGGGGGCGTGTCTGAGGTTGTCCCTCCATATGGAGGGACAACCTCAGACACGCCTGGCGAGGAGGGCGCGGAGCTGGTCCGCTAGAAGGTGAGGGTCTGTTTGGAGGCGACGATGTGTGATGCGGATCGTCCGGTATCCAGCGGCCTGAAGCGCGGCGTCACGGGCTCTATCTCGCTCAAAGGCAGCCCGATGCCGATGGAATTCCCAACTGTCGAGCTCCGCGGCAACGCGCTGTTGCGGCCAGAGTGCATCCACCTCAAATCCCAGGGCCGACGTGTTGAAGGACGGGATCGCCAGGTCGTTGTCTGCGCAAAAGGCTGCGAATGCATCCTCGAGAGGAGAGCGGGTGATCGTTGCGGCGACCGCCTCGACGAGCAGTCGGCGGATTGGCTTGAGAGCACGCCGGCCGCGGCCACGCTCGCAAACGCGTTCAACCAGCTTCAACTCGAGGAGGTTGAGGCGATCGGCTTCCTCCCAGGCTGACTCGAGGCGCTTGAACGCGACGAATTCGGCCATGTCGAACAGCGTGCGGGCGACTGTGGTGACAGGAATCCCGTTGTGGCGGGTTTCGTCTTTGCTGTGAAGCTGGCCGCGGTGAAGCCAGATCCGCTCACGTCTGAGAATTCCCTGACGGCCGCTCGTCGCGGTCACGTCAATTAGGGCACCTCGAACCTTCTCCAGTCCCCAGAGTGCGGCGGCGCTCCGGTGACTGAGCAGCGTCCCACTGCCATAGGCGAGCACCGCGGCGAGCCAGCGCCCGCGCTGGCTCAGCTCTGCGCCCCCAATGCGATACACGCCGCGATGAATGGCGTCGAGGCGACCGTCGCAGAGTCGTCGCTCGATGCCTGCTGGATCGAGGCCGATCGAGAGAAGCTGGTCGTGGCTGATCACGCCAAACTGCTGCGCCGCCAGCTTCACGAGTCTCCTCTCACGCAGCTGTCCGCTTCGCAAGCGTCCCGCCCGCCGAGGTGTCTGAGTTTGACCCTCCATATGGCTGTATAAGCTCAGACACGCCGGAGTTCGCCCCTGGCGGATGTGGTGGCGGGCGGGGGTCAGCGGGACTGCGGCATTGCTAGGGTCGAAGGCGCATGTCTGGCGACACGATTTCATTTGCTCGGGGGGCGCCCAGCGCGGACATCTTGCCGCGGGAGGCGGTGGCGGAGGCCGCTTCGGTGGCGCTTGCCGAGGACTGGGAAAAGGCGCTCTCCTACGGGACCGGGATCGGGCATCCGGGGCTCTGCGAGTGGGTTGCGGAGCGGCACGGGGGGTTGGATACCGGCCAGGTGATGGTCGCCAACGGCTCGCTCGAGGCGGGGGCGATGCTCTTCGAGCACCTGCTTGGGCCGGGCGACCGCGTGGTGGTCGAGCAGCCGACCTATGACCGCACGCTGCTGATGCTGCAGCGGCTTGGGGTCGAGCTGGTGCCGGTCTCGCTCGAGGCTGACGGACTCGACGTTGTGGCACTGGAGGCGGCGCTGGCCGAGGGGCCGATCAAGCTCGCCCACGTCATTCCCAACTTCCACAACCCCGCCGGCTGCACGCTGGCCGCGGAGAAGCGGGTGCGGCTGGTCGAGCTGGCGGCCGAGCACGGCTTTTGGATATTCGAGGACGACCCCTACCGCGAGCTGCCCTTCGAGGGCGAGGCGCTGGAGACGATGCTCTCGATCGACGGGGCCGATCGCGTCATTCACGCCTCCTCCTTCTCCAAGACGGTCAGCCCGGGCGTCCGGGTCGGCTATCTGGCCGGTCCGGCCGGCGAGATAGCCAAGCTCGCCAAGCGGGCCAACGAGACCTACATCTCGCCGAACATGCTGGCCGAGTCGGTGGTGCTCGAGCTCTGCCGATCCGGCGGCCTCGACCGCAACATCCAGTTCGTCAAGGGCGCGCTGCGGGATCGCCGCGACGCGCTCGTCGGTGCGCTGCGCGAGCAGATCCCCGAGGCCGAGTTCGTCGTTCCCGGGGGCGGCTACTTCCTCTGGCTCGACCTCGAGCAGGGCACTGATACCAGCGCCCTGTTGGCCGAGGCCAAGGGCGAGGGAGTTGCCTTTGTGGCCGGCCCCGACTTCATGATCGAGGGTGGCGGCAACAGCCTGCGGCTCTCCTTCGCCAGCGTGCCGCCGGAGCGAATTCCCGAGGGTGTCGGCCGGATCGCCCGGGCGCTGGACCGGATCCGCGCCGGCTCGCCGGCCTGACGCAAGCCCGGCCCTCGCGCTGGGCGAATTGGCCGTCTAAGGTGCACGGACTCCAAGATGTGCCGACACCACCAGCGGCTCATCTGACCTCCATCTTGCGAGCACCGTAGACGATGTCCGCGGGAATCTGGCCGCCGGTAAGGCGGCCGTGGTGGACGCGATCGAAGTTGTAGAAGCGCAGGTACTCCTCGAGGTCGCGCCGCAAGCTCGTGAGGGCGGGATGCAGGTAGCGAGCAAAGGACGGGCGCCAGCACTCGTCAAGGATCGTGCGATGGAGGGACTCCACGTTGCCGTTGGTCTGCGGCCGGCCGGCGTGAATGCGGGTGTGCTTGGCTTTCAGCCAGCCAACCGTCTTTGAGAATCCACCCTTGAACTCGTTGCCGTTGTCAGAGAGGAAGCGCTCCGCTCGCCAGCCGGCATCGCGCAGGTCCTTGGCGACACGGCGAGCGAGCCTTGAGGTCTGCTTTGCACTGGGGTTGGCGGACTTTCCCTCCTTGCAGACGACCAGCTCCCCCCAGGCAAAGGAAGAGGCGACGTCAATCGCGGTGAGCTGCCAAATCGAGCCCTTGGTGCCCTGCAGGCGGCCGACATAGAAGCAGTCGATTCCGATCAGCTCGCCGGGACGGGAGACGTCGATGTGCTGCTCGGGGCCGGGATTGCGAGGCGGCTCATAAGGAGCGGCGTAGCCGGCGATCAACCCCAGCCGCTTGGCGCGCGTGTTGAGGCCATGGCGGCAGAGCGTCTTCCAGACTCCGTTGGGCGAGACGAGGATGCCGCCCCACTTGGACCGGGCGAGCTCGGAGGCAACCCGCTTCGGCCCCAGCCCCGGGTGCCCTAGAGAGAAGGAGACGATCCGCTCCTCGATCATCTTGGAGAGCTGGTTGGGCATTCGCGGTGCCCGCCTCTCGCGCGGCCTCAGCATCTCCAGGCCGTGGCGGTCGACCTGGCGCTTCCAGGCGTAGTAGGTCGAGCGATGCACCCCGAAGCGCCGGCAGGCCTGTGCGACGCTGGTGCGGGCGGCCTCGGCGAAGAGCGCTTGGCGGTAGCCGAACAGCACGTCATCCTTGGTCATGCGACTCCCTTTCTGAACTTCATTGGCGTGAAGCCAGGAGCCTGAGTCGCAGCGCGGACAGCCCCCGACCCTGCAGGGTCGGGGGCTGTCTCGCTTGAAGGGCTATCGATCTCCCGGGAAGTGTCGGGAGAACTTGGAGTCAGCTCAGTCTAAGGGTTACATCAATTTTCGCATCGACTGCGCAAATTCCATCTAGGATTCCGCGTTCACTTCGAAGAAAGGCGAGGGTTCAACGTGAGCATGCGGAGATTTCCTGTAAAGACGGCATCGACGGTGATTGGGATCGCCGCCTCGTTGGCGCTGGCATCGGTGCCGGCGAGCGCCTCTCAGCCGGTCTGCCCGGGCCCCGCCGCCCCAGGTCACGGCCGTTGCGGCGCCCTCGTCTCCACCAACGGCAAGGGGAATCCACAGACAGGCATTTCTCCAAGCGGCTACGGCCCGGCTCAGTTCCACAGCGCCTATGCGCTGCCCGCAACAGCCAAAACCGCGCAGACGGTTGCCATCGTCGACGCCTACGACGACCCCAACATCGCCGCCGACCTCAGCACCTACAGCGCCCAATTCGGGTTGCCTCAGCTATCCGCCTGCGCCCCGGGACAGACGGAATCCTGCTTCCTCAAGGTCAATCAGGAAGGCAGCGCCGCTGGTCCGTTCCCGGCGGTGAACAGTGGCTGGGACCTGGAGATCGCGCTCGATGTCGAGACCGCGCACGGGATCTGCCCCAACTGCAAGGTCCTCTTGGTCGAGGCCAACACGAGCAGCTTCGCCGACCTGGCGGCGTCGGTCAACACAGCGGCCGCCCTTGGGGCCACCGAGATTTCGAACAGCTACGGGGGCTCGGAGCTCTCGAGCGAGGTCAGTGACACCGCCTACAACCATCCTGGGGTTGCCGTCACGGTCTCCTCTGGCGACAACGGCTACGGCTCCTTCGGCTACCCGGCCGCCTCGCCCTACGTGATCACCGTCGGCGGTACGACGCTGAACCTCACCTCCAATGGAGGCTATGGCAGCGAGAGTGTCTGGAGCGGCTCCGGGAGCGGCTGCAGCAAGTACGTCTTCGCCCCCGAATGGCAGTCATTCCTCTCAAAAGCCTGCAGCGGCAAGCGCGGCACGGCCGATGTGGCCGCCGACGCAAACCCGAGCACCGGGGCTGCCGTCTACGACTCGGTCAAGTACCAGGGCCGCAGCGGCTGGTTCCAGGTCGGCGGCACGAGCCTCTCCTCGCCGCTGGTGGCAGGCGTCTACGCGCTGGCAGGCGGTCTCCCTGCGAAAACCTCAGCGGCACAGGGCCTCTACGGGCACCTGGAAGACGGGACGCTGCACGACGTGACGAGCGGCACGAACGGCAGGTGCGGGGGCTCGATCATGTGCAAGGGCGCGGTCGGCTACGACGGCCCGACCGGCGTCGGCACACCGCACGGAATCGGCGCCTTCTAGCAGGATTCGCGAACCCTCGTGGCGGGCTGGCGAGCGCTGTAGTGGGTGTGGCAAGACGCGCATCCGACATTGACCACACCTGAGTGGGGTCAATGTCGGATGCGCGTTCCCTGGTCGGCTTTGTCTACCGGGCAGCAGTCCGCCGCCGGGCGTGCACGGCTGTCCTAGGACGCCGAATCAGCGGCCGTAGCGGTCGTTGCCGCTGGATAGGACGAGCTGCTCGGGAATCGTCGCCCGTGGGGGCGGCGCCGGATCGGCGCGCACCGAGACGGTCTCGGCGACGCTGCGGGAAACGAGGTGGGTGCCGTCGGCGGAGGCGATCGTGATGCCGTCCTGGCCCGAGCTCTCGACCGTTCCCTCCAGGCCGGGGTGCAGTCCCGCGTCCTTGAGGTAGTGGAGTAGCTCCTCGGCCTCATTCTCGAAGCGCAGCACGTGGACCTCGGCGCCCGGCTCGACGTCGGCGAGCAGGGCGCCCAGCTCGCGCGCCCCCACGACGATCGGATGGCCGTGGGGGCAGGTCGTCGCGTCGCCGATTGCCGCCCGCATGCGCTCCTCCAGCACCGGTGACATCGCGTGCTCGATCCGCTCCGCCTCCTCGTGCACCTCGTCCCAGGGGATGCCGAGCACGTCGGTGAGGAAGCGCTCGATCATCCGGTGGCGGCGGACTATGTGGCTGGCGTGCTCGCGCCCGGAGGCGGTGAAGTCGAGCGACTTGTCGGGCTTGCGCTCGACGTAGCCGTCGTCGACCAGGCGGCCGATCATCTCGTGCACGGTCGGCGGCGAGAGCTGCATCGCCCGGGCGATGTTGGCCCCGGTCATCGGCAGTCCGGCCTCCTGAAGCCAGAACATGATCTCGAGGTACTCCTGCTCGGCGACGGTCGCTTGCTCCATCGCTCCGATACTAGTGCAGCCTCAGCGGCGCTCCATCAGGGTGGAGACGACCGCCTCGTAGAAGCCCTCGCCCATCGCTTTCTCGGTGACGGTGACGTTGTCCCAGGCGGGCAGCGAGGCGCGCAGGCCGGGGTCGCGCTCGGGACCGTTGGCGACGACGAAGAAGCGGCCGACCGCAGCGGCGACCTCGAGGTCCTCGACCGAGTCGCCGACGGCGATGCATTCGGCCGGGTCATAGCCGCGGGCGCGGGCGTGGGCGGCGACGGCCCCTGCCTTGCTGACCAGCCTGGGGACGAGGTGATAGGCATGGGTCGGGCCATCGACCGCCGGCATCTCGCGGCCGATCGCGCCGTTGTCGAGCAAGCGCAGGTCGTCGTGACCCGCCTCCTCCAACAGCCGGTTGGCCTCCTCGACGTCGACCTTGCCACGGAAGAGATGGGAGAGGACGCGACCGTGGTGCCAGGGGGCGTGGTACTCCAGTCGCCCCTCGAAGTGGGCGAAGAGCATCTTTGGGATGCCGCGCTGCTCGATCTTCTCGTAGACCGTTCCCTCCCCGTCGGGGACGAGCTCGCCGGTCATCAGCGTCGTCTCGCCGTCGATCGCGAAGGCGCAGCCGGCCTCGTAGATGTAGGAGGACTGGCCCATCAAGCGGGCCGCCTCGTGCACCTGTGGCTCCCGTCGCCCCGACATGATCACGACCTCGACCCCGGCCCGGTGGCAGGCCTCCAGGCCGCGCCCCTGGGCCAGCGAGAAGCCGCCCTCGGCGTCACGGAAGAGCGAGGAGCCGCGGCCGAGCAGGGTGCCGTCGAGGTCTGTGTACACGCATCGCAAGGCCATCGGTTGGATCGTTACCGTAGCCGGATGATCTGGCGAAGCGACGACGGGCGGCCTCTCGCCGCCGGAATCGTCAACGTGACGACCGACTCGATGTTCGAGGGGGCTCGAAGCGGCACGCCCGAGCAGGCGATCGAGGACGGGCGCGCGCTGGTCGAGGCGGGCTTCGACATGCTCGACCTGGGAGCGGTGGCGGCGAAAGCGGGGCCACCGGTGCCGGCTGAGGTCGAGGCGGCCGCGCTGGTGCCGGCGGTCGAGGGGCTGGTTGGAGCGGGGGTTCCGGTGAGCGCCGATACGTTCTCGGTCGAGGTGGCGCGGGCGGCACTCGACGCCGGTGCGGCGGCGGTCAATGACATCTCCGGCGGCTCGGATGAGATGTTCGAGCTGGTCGCCGAGCGTGGTTGCGACTACGTGCTGATGCACATCGAGGGGCCGCCGCGGGTGGACCGGTCGGCGCCGGCCTACGGTGACACCGTCGAGCACCTGCTCTCCTGGTTCGGGGGGAGAGTCGAGCGGGCCCGCAGCCTTGGGGTGGCGATGGAGAGGATCGCGATCGACCCCGGCCTCGACTTCGACCTGACGGCCGAGCAGGACCTGGAGATCCTGCGCCGCCTGCCCGAGCTGCGCTCGCTCGGTCTGCCGCTCTACGTCTCGCTCTCGCGCAAGGATTTCATCGGAGCCGTGCTGGCCGGCTCGTGGGAGGAACGCTGGCCGGCGAGTGAGCGCGAGTGGGGGACCGTCGCCGCCGTGGCGCTCGCGGTTCGCGGAGGCGCCGACGTCCTCCGAATACATGACCGCAGCTCTCTGCAGGCGATCAGAGTGGCGGGCGCCATCCGAGGCTTCGCCTGATGGCGAAGAGCCTGCTCGAGACCCCCTGGTCGGTCGCGCTCGATCCGGCGCGTCGGGATGGGCGGATTGTCGCCGAGACGAGCGAGGAGGCGCGGGAGGCGAAGACGGTGGCGATGCCCCGCTCCCTCGATCCGGGCCTGGTCGAGGCGCTGGCACGGATGGGGGTGACTCGCCTCTACTCCCATCAGCGCGCCGCGCTGGAAGCAGCCGCCGCCTCCAATCTGGTGATCACCAGCGGCACCGCTTCGGGCAAGAGCCTCGCCTTCAACCTGCCGGTGCTCGACGGCATCGCCCGCGACCCCAAGCGCCGCGCCCTCTACCTCTACCCGACCAAGGCCCTGGCCCAGGACCAGGCGCGCGGGCTCGCCTCGCTGCGACCGCCCAACCTGCGCGAGGCGATCTACGACGGCGACACGCCACGCGAGGAGCGGCCCGCGATCCGCCGTCGCGGCAACCTCGTCCTCACCAACCCCGACATGCTTCACATCGGCGTCCTGCCCAACCACAGGAGCTGGGGCGACTTTCTCGCCAACCTCGGCTGGGTCGTGGTCGACGAGGCGCACACCTACCGCGGCGTCTTCGGCTCCCACGTCGCCAACGTGCTGCGGCGGCTGCGGCGGATCGCCCGCGCCTACGGCGGCGAGCCGCGCTTCCTGCTCGCCTCGGCGACGATCGCCAACCCGGTCGGGCTGGCCGAGGAGCTGGTCGGCACGCCCTTCGAGCTGATCGACGACGACGGCGCCCCGCGGGCCGGACGCGAGATCGCGATGTGGAACCCGCCCCTGATCGACAAGGCGACGGGGACGCGGCGCTCGGCCCTGGGCGAGGCCGCCGACCTGCTCGCCGAGCTGGTCTCCCATGGCGTGCGCACGATCTGCTTTCTCAAGAGCCGGCGCGGGATCGAGCTGATCCAACGCTTCGCCCGCGAATCGCTGCAGGCGCGCGGCAAGCCGGAGCTGGCCGAGCGGATCGCGCCCTACCGCGGCGGCTACACGCCGCAGCAGCGGCGTGAGATCGAGGCGCGACTGGCCGCCGGCGAGCTACTCGCGGTCGTCGCCACCGATGCGCTCGAGCTGGGCATCGACATCGGCGAGCTCGACGCCGCGATCTGCGTCACCTTTCCGGGCACCGTCGCCAGCCTGCGCCAAATGTGGGGCCGGGCGGGCCGGCGCCGGCGCGGGCTGGCCCTCTACGTCGCTGGCCAGGACGCGCTCGACCAGTTCTTCTGCCGCCACCCGGAGGAGTTCATCGGGCGGCCGGTGGAGGCGGCGATCCTCGACCACGAGAGCGAGCAGATCGCCGGCCGGCACATGATCGCCGCTGCCTACGAGCTGCCCCTGGCCCCTGACGACGCCGAGGTCCTCGGTCCGGGCTGGCGCGGGCGGGTCGAGCGGCTCGTCTCAGCCGGACAGCTGCGGGAAGCGGCCGGGCGCGTGATGCCGCGCAGCAGCGAGTTCGTCGCGGCGAAGGTGCCATTGCGCTCTGCCTCGGCCGACTCGGTGGCGGTGATCGAGCGCGACTCCGGCGAGATGCTCGGCCTGGTCGAGGCCGAGCGCGCCTTCACCACGATCCATCCGGGCGCGATCTACCTCCACCTCGGCCGTTCCTACGAGGTTGAGCAGCTCGACGTGCAGGGGCGGCGGGCGGTCGTCTCGCGCTTCGAGGGCGATTGGTACACGCGGCCGAAGAAGGAGACCGAGATCTACATCGAGCGGGTCCGCGAGCAGCGCTCGACCGCCGGGGTCGAGCTGCACTTCGGCGAGGTCTCGGTGACCGAGCAGGTGATCGCCTACCAGCGGGTCTCGATCGCCGAGCAGGAGCCCTTCGACATCGTCGCGCTGGAGCTTCCCGAGCAGCAGTTCGCCACCCAGGCGCTCTGGTACGTGCTGCCCGAGCGGCTCAGCGGCGCGCTTCCGCCCGACGTCCTGCTCGGCTCCCTGCACGCGACCGAGCACGGCCAGATCGCGGTGCTGCCGCTGATCGCGATGTGCGACCGCTGGGACATCGGCGGGCTCTCGACCAACGTCCACTTCCAGACCGGTCGCTCGACGATCTTCATCTACGACGGACACCCGGGTGGGGTGGGGATCACCCTGCGCGGCTACGAGCAGTTCGAGCGCCTGCTCGGCGACGCCGAGCGGCTGATCGCCGAGTGCCCCTGCGAGTCCGGCTGCCCCTCCTGCGTGCAGAGCCCCAAGTGCGGCAACCTCAACGAACCCCTTCACAAGGAGGGCGCCTTGGAGCTGATGAGGCAGATGAAGGGCGCGCAGTGAGCGAAGAGAGTGGGCCTCGGCGTCACGAACAGCATGGAGGTTCCGCCGAGGCCCACCCACTCCCGTCCGAGCGCCGGCGTCAAGTGGCCGTTATCGGGTCCAGCGGCGTCGAGCTTGATTCAGAGCTTGGGCGACTGGCGGGGGACGTCGGGCGACTGCTTGCCCAGGCTGGGGTGACGCTGGTCTGCGGGGGGATGGGCGGTGCGATGGAGGCCGCCTGTCGCGGCGCGAGCGGGGTCGGCGGAGAGACGGTGGGTATCGTGCCGGGCCACGAGGTCGATGAAGCGAACGAGTTCTGCACACACGTCGTCGCCACCGGCATCGGCCATGCCCGCAACCTTGCCGTCGTCTCCTCCGGTGAGGCGGTGATCGCGATCGGCGGCGAGTGGGGAACCCTTTCCGAGATCGGCTTCGCCCGCGCGATTGGCCGTCCCGTCATCGCCCTGCGCAGCTGGGTCCTGACCGGCCGCGAGAAGATGGAGGAGGCTCCCGGAGTCGTGCCCGCCGAGTCGGCCCGCGAGGCGGTCGAGCTGGCGCTGGGGGTGCTCGGGTGAGCGGCCACGAGGACTCGGTCCGGGCCGAGTTCACCCACCAGTCCTCGTCCTTCGGCACGGCGGCGGCGCTGACCTCGATTGAAACGCTTGGTGTCCTGGCCGAGCTCGTCCCAGAGGACCCGGAGGCCGAGTGGGTAGATCTCGCCTGCGGGCCGGGCGTGGTTACCCGGGCGATCGCCAGTCGAGTCGGCTCGGTGCATGGCATCGACCTGACCCCCGCGATGGTCGAGGAGGCCGAGCGGCGAGCGCGGGCGGAGGGCGTGGGGAACGTCGAATTCGGGGTCGGCGAGGCGACGGCGACCGGGCTGCCGGGCGCCTCCTTCGACGGCGCGATCACCCGGCTCAGCCTGCACCACATCCCCGGTCCGGCCAGAGTCGTGGCGGAGATGGCGCGACTGGTGCGCCCAGGAGGCTGGGTGCTGGTTAGCGACATCGTCACCGACCGCGATGGCGATGCCGCGGCGTGGCGCGAGGAGATCGAGCGCCTGCGCGACCCCTCGCACTGGGCCTGCGTCACGCCGGAGCGGCTGCGGCTGATGGGTGAGGTGGCGGGCTTGGAGCTCGAGCAGGAGGCTCTCGTCCCAATCGAGATCGACTTCGAGGACTGGTTGGCGCGCGGCTCCGGGGGGCTCGCGACAGCTGGGCTGATCGACGAGCTGCTGGCCCAGCGCCCGGAGAGCGCCGAGAGCTTCCGCGTGGTCGACGGCGAGGATGGTCGCCGCCTGCTGCAGCAGCGCTACTGGCTCGGCCGCTGGAACCGTCCCGCCTGACCCCGGAGCCGCCCGGCTGGTTGGGGCCACAGTTCGCTCAGGGCGAGGATGGCGAATGCGTGTGACCAGGCGAGCGGCGTGGTCGAGACGGGTACGCCCGTGCGAGCGTCGACGCGCTCAGGAAGCAGGCCGGCTGGCGTGACGTCGCGGCGCAGCTCGGCCATCAGCCGGAGAGCGGCGCGCCGCTCGCGGTGGGCGAGCGCAGCCGCGCCGCGTCGCCGGTCCCGCCGCGCCAACGCGGCAAGGCTCCAGGCACTCCAGGCCGTGGGTGCGGTCCACGGATCGTCGCCTCCCCTCCAGCCCTCGGAAGGGAGCATGCCGTAGCGGCTGCTGCTGGCCGTGAGGTGTAGGAGCGTGCGGCGAGCCGGCGCGAGCAACGCCGGTTGGGCGAATGGCCGCACGGCCCAGGCAGCGGCGGAGTCGGCGCCCGATGAGGGGTCTCCGGCTTCGCGCACGAGCTCTCCGGACGCCTCGAAGTCCCGCCGAATCGCCTCAGTCATCCGCCTGGCCGAAGGGTCACCCATGGGCTTGGCGGCTGCCGAGGCCAACGCATTCCCCAGATAGCTCCCCGCCGCGCCCTCCTGATAGTCGGCGCGCCCTTCCCAGGCAAGAGGCGCCGGCCGCGCCCGCACCCCGACTGCCCTGGCCGCCGCCACGACCCAGCCGGCGGCGTCTCCCTGGGCCCCACGACCGCCAACCGGCGTGCCGTCGCTCTGGAAGCGCGCCGCCGTGGCCAGGTCGAGTCCGAGCAGGAAGCGGACGACCCGCCTCGCCTCGGCGCGGTAGCCAGCCGCGGCAAACGCCATCGCGACGGTGGCGGCGTCGCGCGGCCAGACGTATGCCCAGCCGGCACGCGCTCCGGCAATGACCGCGCCATCCTCGCCGGCGAGCCCGCGCAGCACCAGCAGCGAGCGCCGGTACATCCGTCGCGCCCACGCCGGTGCGCCCGCTTCGAGCGGCCGCGCCAGAGCCAGCCAGCGCGGCCGAGCGCGAACCACATCGGGGTCTCCGAGGGGTCGCAGGCTCACGTCCCGCACGGTCCCGTAATGATCGACCGTACGCAGCTGGTTGCCGTCGAGCAGGTAGCGGTGCCGTACGGAATCGGCTGAGGAGCCGCCGGAGACGAGAGCCACGCCGACTGCGAGCAATGCCACGAGCCCCAGCGCGGTTCGCATACTGTGCGAGCGTGACAGACGAGGAGCATCGCGGTTGGCCGGTGGTGATCGCCTACGCCGCGGTCTGCGCCGGCACCCAGCTGCTCTGGCTCACCTACGCTCCGATCGACACCGGCAGCGCCCGCTACTACGGGGTCTCCTCCTCGGCGATCGGCTGGCTGGCCAACGTCTTCCCGCTCCTCTACGTAGCGCTTGCGATTCCGGCGGGGCGCCTGCTCGACAGCCGCTTCCGGCCCACGCTGGCGGGTGCGGGCGCGTTGATGGCAGTCGGCGGGTTGGTCCGCCTCGGCGGTCAGGCCTTCGCCTGGGCGATGGCGGGCCAGCTGATGATCGCCGTCGCCCAGCCGTTCGTGCTCAGCGCGATGGGGAAGCTCGCGGGCGAGTACCTGCCGGTCGAGCGGCGCGCGGGCGGCATCGCCTTCGCCTCTGCCGCCAGCTTCGCCGGGATGCTCTTCGCGCTGGTGCTCGGCCCCAGCATTGGCGGCCACGGTCACGTTGGGCGCCTGCTCGCGGTCGAGGCGGCGCTCGGAGTGCCTGCGGCGCTCGCTCTCGCCTGGGCGCTGCGCCGGCCGGGGCCGGCGGGCGACGACGAGGAGAGCGCCGCGATCGAGGGCGGCACCGCCCGAGCGCTCTGGGCGCTGCCGGAGATGCGGACGATGTGCGGCCTGGTCTTCGTCGGCTTCGGCGTCTTCGTCGCGCTGACCACCTGGTTGCAGACCCTGCTGCACCCCGACGGCGTCTCCGAACAGGCTGCCGGGGCACTGCTGGTCGGCATGCTCGTCGCCGGCATG
>CAZQET010000339.1:0-18405 GCA_964591825.1 uncultured Conexibacteraceae bacterium | reverse complement strand
CCTGCCCGGTCCCGGCCTCGTCGAGGCCGCCTGACCCTCGCCCCGCTCGCCCGCCCGCTCGAACTGCATCAACTTGTCTCTCGGCGGAGGGAAAAGTTGATGCAGTTCGCTAGCGTCTTGGCTGAGCGGCCAGCAACGAGCGGACTAGGAGGATGAGATGGCAACGGCGGCTGAGGTTCAGGCGAAGGACAGGATCTTCATCGGTGGCGAGTGGGTCGAGCCGCAGGCGACCGAGGCGCTCGAGGTGGTCAACTCGAGCACCGAGGAGGTGATGGGCACAATCCCGGCCTGTACGGCCGCCGACGCCGACCGCGCCGTGGCCGCCGCCCGCGACGCCTTCGACTCCTGGTCGCAGACCTCGCGCGAGGAGCGTGCCGGCTATCTGAGCGCGATCGCCGCCGGGCTCGGCGAGCGCAGCGACGAGATCGCGGCGACGATCTCGCAGGAGCTCGGCATGCCCCTGACCCTCAGCAAGATCATCCAGGCCGGCCTGCCGATTGGGCAGTTCGCGGCGATGCCGAGCCTGATGGAGGAAGTCCGTTGGGAGGAGGAGATCGGCAACTCACGGGTGTTGCGCGAGCCGGTCGGCGTGCTCGGCGCGATCACGCCCTGGAACTACCCGCTCAACCAGATCGCCGCCAAGGTCGCGCCGGCTCTCGCCGCCGGCTGCACGGTGGTGCTGAAGCCAAGCGAGGTTGTGCCGCTCAACGCCTTCATCCTCGCCGAGGTGATCGAGGCCGCCGGGCTGCCCGCCGGGGTCTTCAATCTGGTCACCGGGACCGGTCCGGTGGTCGGCGAGGCGATCGCCGGTCATCCGGGAGTGGACATGGTCTCCTTCACCGGCTCGACCCGCGCCGGCCGCCGCGTCTCCGAGCTCGCCTCGGCGACGGTGAAGCCGGTGGCAATGGAGCTCGGCGGCAAGTCTCCAAACGTGATCCTCGACGACGCCGACCTCGGTAAGGCGGTTCCCGACGGAGTTGGCAAGTGCTATCTGAACTCCGGCCAGACCTGCAGCGCCCTGACCCGGATGCTGGTCCCGCGCGAGAAGCTCGCCGAAGCCGAGCAGATCGCCAAGGGAGCGGCGGAGAGCTTCACCCCCGGCGATCCCTTCGAGGAGTCGACCCGGCTCGGGCCGTTGGTCTCCGACGTGCAGCGGGAGCGCGTGCGCGGCTACATCGAGAAGGGCGAGGCCGAGGGCGCCAAGCTTGTGACGGGGGGTGCGACGCCCCCCGAGGGCCTCGATCGCGGCTACTTCGTCCGCCCCACCGTCTTCTCGGAGGTGACTCCGGAGATGACGATTGCCCAGGAGGAGATCTTCGGCCCAGTCCTGGCGATCCAGCCCTACGACGACGCCGACGACGCGGTGCGGATCGCCAACGACACGGTCTACGGCCTCGCCGGCGGGGTCTGGTCGGACGACCAGGACCGCGCGATCTCGGTCGCCAAGCGGCTGCGCACCGGCCAGATCGAGATCAACGGCGGCGCCTTCAACCCGCTGGCGCCCTTCGGCGGCTACAAGCAGTCCGGCCACGGCCGCGAGAACGGTCGCTACGCGATCGAGGAGCTGCTCCAGGTCAAGAGCCTCCAGCTGTAGCGCTCGCATAGGCTGCCGGCGTGAATTTCGAGCTCAACGACGAGCAGAAGCTTCTGCGCGACACCGTGCGTGAGTTTGCGCGGGCGGAGGTCAAGCCGGTGGCCGAGGAGCTGGATCGGACGAAGAGCTTTCCGTACGAGATCGTGGGGAAGCTCGGGAAGCTGGGTTTGATGGGGATTCCGTTTCCCCAGGAGTACGGGGGCGGAGGCGCGGACACACTCTCTTATGTGCTGGCGGTGGAAGAGCTGGCGCGGGTCGATTCTTCGGTTTGCATCACGATGGCGGCGCACACCTCGCTGGGGACGATGCCGATCTGGCTTTGGGGCACGGACGAGCAGAAGGGCGAGTGGCTTCCGAGGCTCTGCAGCGGAGAAAGGCTGGCCTCGTTTGGGCTGACCGAGCCGGAGGCCGGCTCGGACGCCGGAAACGTGCGGACCACCGCGAAGCTCGCGGACGGCGAATGGGTCGTCAACGGGGCGAAGCAGTTCATCACCAACTCCGGGACCGACATCTCAGGCTGCGTCTCGATCACGGCTGTAACCGGGGAGACGAATGGGCGCAAGGAGATCTCCAACCTGATCGTGCCCACCGGCACGCCAGGCTACGAGGCCGGCGAGCCCTATCGCAAGATGGGCTGGAACGCCTCCGACACCAGGCCACTCATGTTCGAGGACTGTCGCCTGCCCGAGGCCAACCTGCTGGGCCGCCGCGGCGACGGCTTCAAGAACTTCCTTCACATCCTGGACGGAGGGCGGATCGGCGTCGCCGCGATGGGCGTCGGCCTCGCCCAGGGGGCCCTCGACGAGGCGATCGCCTACGCCAAGGAGCGCCGGGCCTTCGGTCAGCCGATCGCCAAGTTCCAGTCGATCCAGGCCAAGATCGCCGATCTCTCGGCCCAGATCGAGGCCGCCCGCCTGCTCACCTGGCGCGCCGCGCTCGAGAAGGACGCCGGCAAGTCGTTCACGCTCACCGCCGCCCAGGCGAAGCTGATCACCGGCCGCCTCGCTGTGCGCGCCACCGAGGAGGCCGTGCAGATCCACGGCGGCTACGGCTACATCGAGGAGTACCCGGTCTGCCGCTTCTACCGCGACGCCAAGATCCTCACCATCGGCGAGGGCACCGACGAGGTGCAGCAGATGGTGATCGCCCGCCAGCTGGGTTGCTAGGCCAGACCTGGACGCGACGCGCGCCTCAAGCTTCAAAAAGGTCGTGGCTAGCCGAAGGTGAAGGAATAGCCCATCACCCCACGCTCGGGCTCCAGCGTGAGCACGTGTTCTTCGACTCGCGGCAGGTTGACCAGCTCGTAGAGGCGCTGTGCGTTGACGTCGACCGTTCCGCCGTGGACGTCGGCGCCGGCGTCCGCGGGTGGGATCGGGCGACCGTCGAGCAGGACACGGACGCGTCGAACCCGCCCCGGTGAGCCGAGGACCAAGTAGACGCGGCGGGCGCCGAAATGGAGGGCGAGCGAGCCGCCCTTCGCTGTGGCCGACTCGAGCGTGATCCACCACTTGCCGTGGTAGGCAAATTCGTTGGGGCCAGGCGGCGCAGGCACGCCGAAGTCGTGCGTGCCCGGCGAGAGTGTTGGATTGGTGAAGCGTTCGGCGCGGGCGGCGCCGAGATAGGTCTCTGGCGTGGTCACCCCGGGCGAGGGCGCGATCCCGTGCGCGCCCGAATCGTGCCTTGCCACCGGCAGCCCCGCTTCAGCAAGGAGCTCGCGGATGATCTGCTCCTTCTCGCCGTATTCGCCCTCGCCGTAGTCGGCTGCCCGCACACGACCCCTGGCATCGATGAAGTACTCCGAGGGCCAGTACTGATTGCCATAGGCGCTCCAGGTCGCCAGGTCGTTGTCCTGCACGACCGGGTATTCGATGTGGTTGCGTTCGATCGCTTCCTGGACGTTGCTCGCCTGCTTCTCGAAGGGGAACTCCGGCGAATGCACGCCGACGATCGTCAGCCCGTCCTTGCGGTAGGTCCTGTCCCAGGCGGTGAGGTACGGCAGGGTGCGCAGGCAGTTGATGCAGCTATAGGTCCAGAAGTCGACCAGCACGACGCGACCGCGCAGTGAGCGCAGGGTCAGCGGCCCGTCGCCCGGGGTGTTGAACCAGCGCTGGTTGTCGATGAATTCGGGTGCGGTGCCGAGCACCGACAGGCCGGAGTCCCTCGCGCTCCCCTTTTCGGCGCTGCGCCCGGCGCTCGCTTCGACGGCGGCTGTAGCGCTGCTCGCCCTGGAGCCGACGCCGTGGGCCGCTTCACCGCGCACGTCGGCGAGCGCCGACTTGGCCGCCGCGGTGTCCTCGAGGCTTTCGGTCGGGTTGACGAGGAAGCTCGGCAGCGAGCTGGCGATCTTGTTCTGGAACTCGACGTCGTAGTTGGCCGCCATCGCCAAGGCGACGCTCACCATCACCGCCCCCATCGCGATCTGCAGGCCGATGCCGCGCCGCGCCAGTGGGGCCACCAGGCGCCGCCCGCCAAGCATCAGGAAGTAGAGGACCACGGCGGAGCCGAGCCCGTAGCTGAGCGCGACCGCGAGGCGGCCGGCGGTGAACGGCTGCGAGGCCGAGACCGTGATCACGCCGGCGAGGATCGGGCCGGCGCATGGGGCGTAAACGAGCCCGAGGCTGGCGCCCACCGCCGTCCCCGCCCAGAAGCCGTCGCCGCCCTCGCCGGCGACCCCGGCGCGACCGGCGAAGCGGCTCATCGTCGCCTCGATGCGGGCGGCAAGCGGCGGGACTATCAGCGAGATCCCGAAGGCGAGCAGGACCGCGATCGCCAGCTTGCGCAGAAGATCGTCGGGCAGGCCCAGCGCCGAGATCACGTAGACCAGCGCAACGGTGGCGAAGGTGAAGGAGAGCGCCAGCCCGACGACGATGCCGAGCGGTCGCCGGCGGCCGCCGGTCGCGCCCGCGGAGAGCGCGATCGGCAGCACCGGCAGCACGCACGGAGAGAGCGCGGTGCCCGCTCCCGCGACGAAGCCGAACAGCATCAGCAGCGCCATGGCCTGAACCTTGCCAGGCCGAGCTTACGCGGGGGTAACGCTCAACCCTGTGCTTCAGCCGGGGCGCGAGGTGACCGCGCCCTCGCCGCGTCCGGCCACCACGGCCGCGCGGCCGATGCCCTCGCCGATGCCGTAGTGGTCGCAGATGGTCAGCTCGTGCTCGCGCAGCAGCGGCCTGCTCGGGTCGACCACGGGCGCGGTGCGGATCCGCTCACCCTCCAAGCCGATCCAGACCCTGCCGCCACCGCCTGCACAGAGCGAGGCGGGAACGGCGACCAGCGTCCCCCGCAGGCGACCCTGCCGCACCACCAGCCAGCTCGGCGCGCCGCTCTCGGCGTCGACGTAGAGCCCGCGGACCTGGCCGACCTGCCCACCGCCGATCTCATCAGCGGGGGCGCCGGCCCAGCCGCTCGCCTGCTCGCGCGAGATCGGTGCAGGGGCGGCCTCCTCAGCCATTCGCCTGCCTCTCCAGCAACTCGGCCGCCGCGCTGGCTGGATCGAGCTCGCGTCGCACGACGCGCTCCAGCAGCTCGGCCGTCTGGGGATCGCTCGCCGCGATCGCCTCCATCCGTCGCCGCATCCGCGAGGTGGCGATGCCGAGCACCTCGTTGCGCAGGTTGCGGGCGCGCCGCTGCTCCAGGGTGCCCTCGGACTCGATGAAGGCGCGGTGGTCGTGGATCGCCTCAGCAAGCTCGGCGACACCCTCGCCGCGGGCGGCCTCGGTGCGCAGGATCGGCACCTTCCAGCCCTTTGGGTCGTGGGAGAGAGCAAGCACCCCGCGCACCTCGCGCACCATCGTGTCGGTCATCGGATGGTCGGCCTTGTTGACGACGATCACGTCGGGGATCTCCATCACGCCCGCCTTCAACGCCTGGATCGAATCCCCCGAGCCCGGCATCAGCGCCAGCACGATCGTGTCGGCGTGATCGACGATGTCGATCTCGGCCTGGCCGACGCCGACCGTCTCGATCAGCACGTCGTCCTTGCCGGCCGCGTCCATCGCCAGCGCTACTTGCAGCGCCGCCTCGGAGAGGCCGCCGAGGGCGCCGCGCGAGGCCATCGAGCGGATGAAGACGCCGGGGTCGAGGAAGTGGTCGGAGAGGCGAATGCGGTCGCCGAGCAGGGCGCCCTGGGTGAAGGGGCTGGAGGGATCGATCGAGAGCACCGCGACCTGTCGCTCGGCCTTGCGCAGCTCCGCGGTCAAGGCGCCGATCAGCGTGCTCTTGCCGACCCCGGGCGGGCCGGTGAAGCCGACGATGCGCGCCTTGCCCGTACGGGGATATACCTCGCGCACCAGCTCCCAGCCGGCCGGGTCGTCGGACTCAATCAGAGTGATCGCGCGGGCGAGCGCGCGCTTGTCGCCGGCGACGAGGCGCTCGGCGAGGGATGCTGTCTTGGCCTGGGCCACGGCGGCCAGTCTAGAGTCCCCGCCGCCCGTGGTCCGCCTCTTCCGCTTCCTCGCCCGCAACCAGATGCTGACGCCGAAATACGCGCGGCTGCTCGGCCGCTACCTGCGGCGGCGGCTGCTCACCCGCGCCGGCTGGCGCTGGCGCACCGACGGCCTGGTCTTCTTCGGCCCGGGGCTGGAACTGGAGATCGCCCGCGGCGCCCGGGTCGACTTCGGCCGCTTCGTCTGGCTCGGCGACCGCACCAAGGTCCGCTGCCACGAGGGCCGGGTCGAGATCGGCGCCAAGACCGTGATCGGACAGGAATGCACGATCTCCGCGTATCAGCACGTGCGGATCGGCGAGCAGTGCGTGATCGCCGACCGGGCGATGTTCATCGACTTCGACCACGGCGTGGTCGAGGTCGAGCGGCCGATCCGTCTGCAGGGCATCTACAAGCGCGACGTCGAGGTCGGCTCCAACGTCTGGATCGGCTACGGCGCCTGCATCCTGCGCGGCGTGCGGGTCGGCGACAACTCGATCGTCGGCACCAACTCGGTGGTCACCAGGGACGTCCCCGCCAACGCCGTCGTCGCCGGCATCCCCGCCCGCATCATCCGCATGCGCGAGGCGCCCGAGCGGCTGGGCTGGCCCGATCCCGTGGAGCCTGACCCGAGCGCCCCCACGACGTTGCAGCCGCCGGGCTCCTCCGACTGACTGCCCCGCTACGCCTCGACGAAGCCGACGCAACCGTTTTGAAGAGGCGCGCGAGCCATCGATCTCGGCGTGTTCCTGGGCGTAGACAGTTCGAAACATATTGTCTGAAACTTGATACAATTCATCCTGTAAGCGACTGTGACGTGGCCTGCGCCCGAGCACCTCCTGTGCCAAGGGCGGCGATAGCTCCCTGGAAGACAATTCATTTCCATGGATATCGCTGCCATCTTTGGCGAAAACCTCACACGCTGTAGAAAGCGCGCCGCCCTCTCTCAGGAGGAGTTGAGCGTGCGGGCGTCCGTCCACCACACCGAGATCAGCCAGCTCGAGCGCGGCTTGCGGGTGGCCCGGGTCGACACCCTGATCAAGCTGATCGGCTCGCTCGAAGTCGACGCCGAGGATCTGCTCACCGGCATGGATTGGGAGCCGGGCGGCACCCGGATCGGCAAGTTCAAACCGCCCCGCGGCGGCGAGGGCCCCGGCGCCTAGGGCTCGGGCCTGGCCAGGCTGGCCCCGGCCAGATCCGCATAGACGGCCGCCGTCTGTTCGGCGACGTCGGCCCAGTCGAAGCGGCGCAGGTGCTCGTAGGCTTCGGCGACAAGGCTGCGGCCCAGCTCGTCATCGGAGAGGACGCGGATCGCCACCTCGGCCAGCGCTTCGGGGTCGTGGGCGCGGAAGCGCAGCCCGACGTCCTCGTGGGGAACGACCTCACGCAGTCCGCCGGTGTCGGCAACGATGCACGGGCAGCCGCTCGCCATCGCCTCCAGCGCGACCAGGCCGAAGGGCTCGTAGATCGAGGGCACCACGGTCAGATCGGCGATCTTGTAGAGCGAGTGCAGCACGTCGTCGCCGATCCAGCCGAGGAAGGTCCCGTGCTCCATCAGCCCCAGATCGTCGGCCTGCTTGTGCAGCTCGGCCTCATGGGTGCCGGAGCCGGCGATCAGGAAACGGCAGCCGGGCACTTCCGCGATCAGGCTCGGCATCGCCTCCAGCGCAAGCTGGAAGCCCTTCTCGTAGACGAGGCGGCCGATCAGCAGCACCAGCTTCTCCTCCGGCGCCGCGAACTCCGAGCGCAGCCGTTTCAGCTCGGCCGGGTCCTGCGGCTGCAGGTCGTCTGGGTCGATCCCGTTGGGGATCACCGAGACCCGCTCCTCTTCGACGCCGAAGATGTCGGCGATCTGCTCGCGCATGTAGTGCGAGCAGGCGATCACGCGATCGGAGCGATTGGCGATCCAGCGCTCGACGCCGTGGATGTAGGCCTGCGGGTGCTTTTCGACCCAGCCCTGATGGCGGCCGTGCTCAGTGGCGTGGATGGTGGTCACCAGCGGCGCGCCGAAGCGTTTGGCGAGATGGTCGCCCGCGTTGGCGACCAGCCAGTCGTGGCCGTGGACGAGGTCGAAGCTGTGGCGATCGCCGAGTTCGACCCCCGCGGCCAGCATGTCGGAGTTCATCCGCTCGACCCAGGCGACGAACTCGCCCAGGTCGGTTGGCCGCTTCGGCTCGCGGATGCGGTGGATCGCCACTCCTCCCCGCCGCTCCTCCGCCGGCGACTCCTCGCCGCCGCGGGTGAGGACGTGGACCTCGACCCCCTGATCGACCAAGGCCTCGGAGAGCTTGCGTACGTGGCGGGCGAGACCGCCCTCGATCAGCGGCGGGTACTCCCAGGAGAGGATCAGAACGCGGGTCACGAGACAACCTTTCGTTCGCATCCCAATCGACACGGATTCGAACAACTGGAGATCACCGTGTCGATTGAGACGCTCACGGCAGAAGCAGCGACGAGAGGGTGAGATCGGGGGCTAGAGCGCGCATGCGCGGGTCGGCGATGGCCGGAGAGTCTATGGCCTCCAGGGCGCCGTGGGAGTGGGAAACCGCGCGCAGATAGGCGTAATCCCCCGCCTGGCCGCGCTTGTCGAGGAAGGCCCAGTCGCTGGACTGGGCGGCGAGCAGCTCGCGGGCGGCGCGCCCTGCGCCATCGCCGCGCAGGCCCGCCGCGAGCGCGCGCAGCAGGCGCAGCTCCAATCGCCGGGGGCCCCAGGCGAGATCGGCGACCGAGGGCGAGTCCCAGGTGCGCAGGTCCTTCTCCTCCCCCCAGGTCGAGGCCCGCAGGGAGCGCTCGATCGGCTCGTGCTCGGCAAGGGCCTCGGGGACGGTGAGCAGGCGGACGCCGGCCGCATCAGCTGCAGCGAGAACCTCGCGCAACCAGATTGCGCCCTCCGACCACCAGTGGCCGAGCAGCTCGGTGTCGATCGCGAAGACGAGCAGGCCACGGCGGTCCTGCGCCTCGCGGTAGCGGCGCAAGCGTTCGGCAACCGCGGCGAGGAACTCGCCCGCCTGGCGCTGCGCCGCCGCCTCCGCCGCGGCCGGGTCGTAGCCGCCTCCGCCCACCTTCCAGATCCGCACCCCGCGCAGCGACTCGCCGGCGAACTGGGCGTGGGCGGGGTCGGACGGGTAGCCGTCCAGCGACCAGAGCCACTGGATCGCCTGCCAATCGATTGGCAGCGCCACCGGGCCGGCCGCGGTGGCGATCGGCGCCAGCGCTGCGAGCGGCTCCTCGTGGCGGCTCTGGTCGACGCAGAACCAACGCACCCCCTCCTCCGCCAAGCGCCACTCGAGCCCCGGCGCGTAGGCGCACTCGGGCAGCCAGAAGCCGCCGTCCCAGCCGAAGCGGCGGCGATGAGAACGGATGCCGGTCTCGAGCTGCAGCCGCAACCCTGCACGGGTTGCGATCAACGGCAGCACGGCGTGGGTGGCGGCCGAGGTCGCCAGCGCGATTCGTCCCTCCTCGACCGCACCCTGAAAAGCTCGCAGCGGGCTTCCCCCGTGCGCGTCGAGCAGCTCCAGCACCCGTCGGTAGCGCGCCTCCTCTGCCTCGCAGGCGTCGCGGCACTCGGCATCGACCTCGTCCCTGTCGGCGACTGCTGCCTCGATCCGCCAATCAACCAGGAAGCGCCGCAACCGCTCCTGCACGCCGCGGTCCTCCAGCTGATCGGCCAGAACCGGGGTCACCGTCATCGTGAGCTTCTCGGCGACCTCCAACACCGGCAGGTATGACCTGATCACGGCGTCGAATAGCCACTCCTCTCCGAACGGATAGGTCCCGAACCCCTCGACATAGGGCATATGGCTATGCAGGACGATCGCCAGATCGCCAACCGCTTCCGAGCCGGATTCACGCATGGCACACGGCCACGAAATCCAAGGCCGCGTCGAGGTTCTCCGCCCCGAAGCCGAAGTCGGAGCTTCGGATCGCGGGAGTGAAGCGATCGTAGAAGAGCTTGGTCAGGCGCAGGCGCTTGTGGACGCCATCCCAGCCGAGCTTCAATGCCAGCTCGTGAACTCGCAGCTTGCGGGCGTGGAAGAGGCCGAGCATCTCGACGCGTGGGAAGTGCGCTTCGCAGAGGGCCCGGAACTCCTCGGCGCGGTACTCCTTGACGTGCCAAGGGTTGTCGGACTTCTCGGCCCCAGGCGGGGCGAGGGTGAGCAGGTTGGGGGTGGAGACGTAGGCGACGCCGCCGGGCTCGAGCATCGACTTGAAGTGCTCGAGGATCGCGTTGGGGTCTTGGACGTGCTCGATCGTCTGCAGGAAGACGACGGCGTCGCAGGGCTCAGCGAAGCTTTCGACGAGGTCGCGCTCGAAGCGTAGGTTGGGCCGCACGTAGCGCAGCCGGGCGTGCTCGTGCGCCTCTGGATTGGCGTCGACGCCGACCACGCTCGCCGCCGTCTCCGCCAGCACGCTCGAGCCGTAGCCCTCTCCGCAGGCCATGTCGACCACGCGGCCGCCCCCAACCCGAGCGGCGATCCACTCGTAGACGACCAGGTGGCGGCGGTACCAGTAGTTCTCCTCCGGCACGTCGGGCAGCGTCCGCTCGCCGGTCAGGGGCAGCGGCGGCACGCCCTCGGGCTGGTTTTCCTGCGCGTACTCGCGGCTCACGAGCGGGGACCGTATTGGGGGCCGACCGGCCGTGCATTGCGCTGTTGCGCGTAGAGTTCCGCGCCATGCCAGCCTCCCCCACGGCCACGCCGGAGCACATAAAGGACGTCAACACGCGCTACCACGACGCCGCCGCCCACGAATACGACGCCAAGTGGGGCATCGACTTCGGCGCCACCGGACAGGAGCAGGTGCGTCGGAAGCTGGCCAAGGCGTTCGCAGGCAGCGGCTCGCTCAGCTTCGGCGACAGCCTCGAGATCGGTTCGGGGACCGGCTATTTCTCGCTCAATCTGCTGCAGCTCGGCGTTGTCGAGAAGCTCACCGCCACCGACATCTCGCCGGGGATGCTGAGGCAGCTCGCCGACACCGCTGAGGACCTTGGGCTCGAGGTCGAGACGGTCGAGACCGAGGCCGAGGTGCTGCCCTTCGACGACGAGAGCTTCGACCTCGTCTTCGGCCATGCCGTTCTCCACCACATCCCCGACCTGGAGCGGGCCCTCTCCGAATTCAAGCGAGTCCTGCGTCCAGGCGGCGCGATCGCCTTCGCCGGCGAGCCCTCGCGTTACGGGGATCGGCTGGCGGCGCTGCCAAAGCAGGCAGGGCTGCTGGCCGCACCCACCTGGCGTCGTGCGGTTAGGGCGAAACCGCGCGCCCTTGCCGAGGCCCAGCAGTCCGACGGGCACGCGCTCGAGGGTGAGGTCGACGTCCACGCCTTTGCCCCTGCCGACCTGCGGCGCCTCCTGCGAAACGCCGGCTTCGAGCAGCGCCGCGTCGGCGGCGAGGAGCTGCTCGCCAACGCCTGGGGCTGGGGGCTGCGCACGGTCGAGTCCAGCGCCGAGCCCGAGTCGATCTCCTGGGCCTGGCGTCGCTTCGCCTTCAACAGCTACATCGCCCTGCAGAAGGTCGACTCTCGCCTGCTCGAGCCCCACCTCCCCGCCGAGCTCTTCTACAACCTCCTGATCTCCGCCCGCAAGCCGTCCTAGCCACTCGATGCAGCATTACCAGGGCTATGACCCCGGAGATGCTGCATCGACGCTCGGAGGGTGGCGAGCGTTTGGTTCGGTTCGAAGCGGACTTGGTGAGCCGTGAAGCGGAGTGTGGTAAGGCCGGCTGCGGTGTGGGCCTGATCGCGAAGGCGATCCCGCTTCTGCTGGGACGGCGTGCGGTGATAGATCAATCCATCGGTCTCGACCACAAGGCCGAGATCGGGCCAATAGAAATCGACCCGATATCCGTTCAGCTGCACCTGTGTCTTCGGCAGCGACAGACCTCCCCGGCGGACGAGACGCAGAAAGCGACGCTCCAGCTCCGAGTCGGTGAGAGAGAAGCTTGCCGCCTCGAGCACTCCGCGTAGCCGGCCGGTACCCGGTCGGCTGGGCATCTCGTCGAGAGCTTCACGCAGGCTCTCCGGATCCGCGAGGCCGAGCCGATCTGTCTCCCGGATCGTCCTTTCGAGTCGTGCATCGCTCATGCTGGATGCCAGATCGACAATCGTGTTCACCGGGTCCGTGACCGGGATGCCATGAACTCGCCTCTTCTCCTCCGAGTCGAGATCGAGGCGTCGGTGCACTTGAATACCCGGGCGACGACGAAACACACCATTCGGAACAACCACGTCGATCCGCTCCTCCCAGGTCGAGATGCCCCACAGCCACCCCGCGCCGTAGTGACTGATACGCGCTCGGGACCCGCAACTCAATGCGGCCGCCATCAACTGGCCGGCACGGCTCACTGCCGGTCGGCCGACCACATACACCCCACGCCTGAGTCGATGCAGGCGACCACGATGAATCCTGTGTTCGACTGCCTCCTCGCTCATCCCGAGCGCTAGCAGCTGCTTCCGCGTCACCACACCGTGCTGGCGAGCAGCCAAGCTCCATGCCTCGCTGGAATCTGGGTGCAGCTTTACCCGGCTCATGGCACGGGCAATGCTTCATCGGCCCATTCTCGCCCCCGGAGCGCCGGCGGAAGCTCGGAGTTTGCGGAGGATCAGGGCTCGCCGCGACGGACGCGGTAGAGCTTTTGGCGGGAGTCGAAGCCCTTGAGTCGGCGTTCGCCGGCGAACGAGTACTCGAAGGCGTCAGGGGCGGCCTGCTTCGTGGCGCCGTCGGCAAGGACGCTGCCGGGCTTGGCGATCGCGGTGATGCGGCTGGCGAGGTTGACCGGGCGCCCGTAGTAGTCGCCGCTCTGCACCACCGCCGGGCCACGGGCGATGCCGGCGCGAAGGCGGGGGAACTCCTCACCTTCCGCCTCAGCGGCCTCGACCATGCGCAGTGCCGCCTCGGTCATCTCCCCGGCCTCGAGCGAGACCAGCATCGCCGCGTCACCGATCGTCTTCACCAGGCGCACGGGTGGTTCGGCCACAGCGCTGGCCAGCTCCTCGAGCCGGCCGGCGACCATCCCCAGCTGTTCGGGCTCGATCTCCTCGCCGAGCTTGGTGAAGCCGACGAGGTCGGCGAAGCAGATCGAGACCTCGGTGGCCCCGCCCAGCTCCCCCGAGGCGAGGTCGGTGGTGCCGATCACGTCCCGGCGAATCTGCTCCAGCAGGTGCGCCCGGGCCGCATAGAGCAGCGTCGGCTCGAAGATCGGCAGCATGTGCTCGGCGGCGGCGGCGAAGCGCAGCGCCAGGTCGCGCTCGGTGTCGCCCGGCTGCATCAGGGTGCGCACGGTCAGCTCTCGGTTTGCCTCGGCGATGCGCGCCGTCGCCATGCCGATCGTGCGCGCCACCTGCAGGATCCCGTCCTCCGGCAGGCCGGCGTCGAGGAAGGCCTTGACGCGCTTGGCAGCCTCCAGGTCGGCCTCGGTGAGCGAGCGTTCGTCGGGGTCCGGGTAGGGCAGGCCCAGCGCCGAGCTGGCCCGCTGCAGCAGGTCGAGCTCACCACCGGAGAGCTCGGCGATCTCGCGCGGCGTATAGCGGGTGCCATCGCCGGCGATACCCCGCTCGACCGGAAGAAGGGTGAGACGACCGACGGCGACCGCTTCGCGCAGCTCCTCCAACGCGACCCCTTCGCCGGCCAGCTGCTCGAGCAGCTCGAGCCTGGCGGCGCGGGCTTGGCCCTGGAGCCCGTCGAGCAGGCCCTCGGCTTCGAAGTCGATCATCGTCTCCGCACCCTATTCGGCAGCCGGTCGGACAAGGTGACGATCACACGCTCGCCACCGCACCGCCCCGGCGTGGGTCGCCGCCGCCGCTCAGCGCTCCGCTAACGCGGTCGCGCGCCACCGCCTGCACGCCGCCGAAGAAGAGGTTGATCGCGGGGCGACGCCGAACCGGCACGCCGCGCGCCTCGATCCGCGCCAGGGCTGCCTCGTCGAGGCCCGGCTCGGCCTGGAGCACACCCTGCTCGAAATGCAAGCGCGGTGCCCGCACCGCCTCGTCGGCCCCCATCCCCTGCTCGACCGCGCGCACCACCGTCTGCAGGATCGCCGAACGGATCCGGTTGGAGCCGGCGCTGCCGAGGCCGAGCTCGATCTCGCCGTCGCGCAAGACCACGGTGGGAGCCATCATCGAGGGCACCCGCCGGCCGGGGGCGATCGCGTGGAAGCCAAGCGGGTTGAGGTCCTCCTCGCCGAGCATGTTGTTGAGGATCACCCCCATGCCGGGCACGAGCACGCCGGAGCCCGAGCCGTTGGAGCAGGTGACGCTGGCGCACATCCCGTCGCCGTCGAGCACCGAGATATGCGTGGTCGAACCGAGCAGGCTGCCGGCGGCGGCGTCGAGCACCGGCGGGTCGAGCAGCTCGGCCTCGAGCCCCTCGCCGTAGAGAGCCTCGGCGAAGGCCTCGCCGCGCGCCTCGTTGGCAGCCCCCATCGCGGCGACGAGCTGCTCGGGGCCGCTGCTCGGCCCAAGCCGCTCGAGCAGGCCGAGACAGTAGGCGACGAGGATGCCGCCGGAGGAGGGCGGCGGATTGGTCAGCACCTCGGCGCCGCGGAAGGGAACGCGGATCGGCTCGCGCTCGACCGCCTCGTAGGAGGCGAGGTCGGCCGGGCCGAGCGTGCCGCCGTGCTCGAGCACAAAGCCGCTGAGGGCAACGGCGACCTCGCCACGACAGAAGGGCTCGGCGCCCTCCGCGCCGTAGCGTTCGAGCGCCTCGGCCAGCTCGGCGAAGCGAAAGGCCTCGCCCTCGCGCAGAGTGCGTCCCTGCGGCGCGTAGAGCTCGCGCGTCCCCGGCAGCCGCTCGTGGATCGGCGCGAGGATGTCGAGGATGTAGGCCTGCTCGCGATTGACCGGGGCCCCCTCACGCGCGAGGCGCACGCCGGCCCCGATCAGCTCGGCCATCGGCACTGAGCCGAACCGGCGCAGCGCCAGCTCCAAGCCGACGGCCGTGCCGGGGACGCCGCAGGATGCGGGCCCGACGTAGAACGTCTGCACGGTCTCGGCGTCGAAGTGCACCGGAACGGCCGCGAGCTCGACCCCACGCGTCACCTCGTCCTTTCCCGGCGCGGCGACGAAGAAGTCGAGCAGCGCGGTCTCGGCTCCGCGGTGGACCATCATGAAGCCACCGGCGCCGAAGCCGGTCAGGGGACTCTCGACCGCGAACGAGGCGAGCACGGCGGCGACCGCGGCGTCGACGGCGTTGCCGCCCTCGCGCAGGACCTCGACCCCCGCCTCGGCGGAGAGCGGGTGGCCGGCGGCGACGACCCCGCTCAAAGAACCACCACGCGCGGCGATCGCCGCGGATTAGAACCCCCGAAAGTCACCGTGCCGATCGCCGCGCTTGGGCGGGTCACAGCTATCCGGGGAGGAACTCGGGAACGTCGAGGGCGCCGAGCTCGCCGGGCTTCTCGGTACGGCGCGAGCGCGGAGCGTCTTTGGTGCGGCGGATCGTCGGCTCGGCGGGACGGCGCGGCAGCGTTGCGCGCCCATCGAAGCGGGTGGCGACAACGGTCACCCAGACCTGATCGCCGAGCTCCTCGTCGACGTTGGCGCCGAAGATGATGTTGGCGTCGGGGTGGGCGGCCTCGCCGACCAGCTTGGCCGCCTCGCTGACCTCGACCAGGGAGAGGTCGGCGCCACCGGTGATCGAGAGCAAGATCGCGCGCGCGCCCTCCATCGAGGTCTCCAGCAGAGGCGAGGAGATCGCTTTTTCGGCGGCGAGCATCGCCCGTCCCTCGCCGTGGCCCATGCCGATGCCGAGCAGCGCCCGGCCGGCTTCAGACATGATCGTGCGCACGTCGGCGAAGTCGAGATTGATCACCGCGGGCAGCGTGACCAGGTCAGAGATGCCCTGCACGCCCTGGCGCAGGACGTCGTCGGCGACCTGGAAGGCCTCGACCATCGAGGTCTGCTGGTCGAGCACCTCGAGCAGGCGATCGTTGGGGACGACGATCAGCGTGTCGACCTCGGCGGCGAGCTCCTCGATCCCCTTATTCGCCTGGCCGCCGCGGCGGCTGCCCTCGAAGCTGAACGGCTTGGTGACGATGCCGACGGTGAGCGCGCCGACCTCGCGGGCGAGGCGGGCGATCACGGGCGCGGCCCCTGTGCCGGTGCCACCGCCGGCCCCGGCGGCGACGAAGACCATGTCGGAGCCCTTGAGCAGGCGCTTGATCTTGTCCTGTTCCTCGAAAGCGGAGCGATGGCCGAGCTCGGGGTCAGCACCGGCCCCGAGCCCGCGCGTCGCCTCGTCGCCGATGTGCACGGTGACGTCCGCGACGCATAGTTGGAGTGACTGAAGATCGGTGTTGACGGCCATGAACTCGACCCCCGGGATCCGCGCCTCGACCATCCGGTTGACCGCGTTGACACCACCTCCGCCGACGCCCACCACCCGAATCACGGGCTGGTGCGGCTCGCCGCTCCCCGGCGGCTCGTACTCCGGCTCCTCCCGACCGTACCGCGGAGTCTCCACAATCGCCTCAATCTCCCGTCGCTGCATCGGCTCCTCGGAAAAGACGCGCTTGAGCCTTTCCGGGGGCGTTTCGGATCGAGAAGCTTCGACGTCAGACGCCTCTCTCGCAGGTGGCGCGGTAGGGGGAACCGCCCCTGAGGACGCTTTAGCGACCGGAGGGGGCGGTGGGTCCCCTGCCGCGACAGGACCCGCGAGCCGAGGCTCCTCGTCGTCCCCTGCAGCGACAGGACCCGCGGACGCGGCGTCCTCGTCCTGCGTAGTCGACCTGAAGAGATCCGAGAGCGGCCCCTCCCTCATACTGGCCCGCTTTTTACGCCGACTCATGCGCGAGCACCTCCTTCGCCAGATCACGGTAATAGCCCGCGGCGTTCCCCTGGGGATCGTACTTGAGCACGCTCGAGCCTTTCACCGGCGCCTCGGCGAACTTGATCGCCTTGCGGATGCGGGACTTGAAGACCAGGTCGCCGAAGTTCTCCTCGAGGATTTCCACCGCCTCCTTGGCGTGGACGGTGCGCGTGTCGAGCATCGTCGGCAGGATGCCCTCGATGCGAACCTCGGGGTTGAGGTTCTCCTGGATCATCTTCAGCGTGTTCTGCAGCTGAACCAATCCGCGCATCGAGAGATACTCGCACTGCACGGGAACGATCACCTTGCTGGCGGCGGTGAGCGCGTTGATCGTCAGCAGGCCGAGGCTGGGCGGCGTGTCGATGCAGACGAAGTCATATTCGCCGGAGACCTCCCTGAGCGCTTTCTCGAGCGAGCGCTCGCGACCGATCTTGGTGCTCATCGCGATCTCGGCCCCCGCCAAATCGATCGAGGCCACCGCGATGTCGATCTCCCGTTTCTGGATGATCTCCGAGATCGGCATGTCGTGCACCAGCACGTCATAGAGGCTCTTCTCCACCTTGTCCGGATCGATCCCCTGACTCATCGTCAGATTCCCCTGCGGATCCAGATCCACACAGAGAACCCGATGCCCGGCCTCCGAGAAGGCAACCGCCAAATTGAGCGTGGTGGTCGTCTTGGCCACCCCACCCTTCTGATTGGCAAAAGCAATCACCTCAGCATGCTTCACAGCCCCCTCAACCTCTGGCTCCTCCACAGCAACCTCATGCCGACTGGGCGCCAACAGATCCTTCGGCATGAACCGCTCGGGCTTCTCAGCTTCAGCTGCCTGCGCTGCCGGTCCCTCAGAAGCTTCGACCTCAGACGCCGAGGCGCTCGAGCCCTTGGAAGCGTTGCCCGACTCCGCCTCTCCAGCGGGTGGCGGTGTAGGGGGGCCCACCCCCGAGGACGCTTTAGCGACCGCAGGGGGTGGGGGGTCCCCTGCGCCGACAGGACCCGCTGGGCCGGCGGCCTCGGGCACCGCTTCTTCCATCGCCTCGAGCTCATCCGCGATCGGATGCCGCTCCTCCTCGACGACCGGTGCGCTGTCCCTGAACTTGTTCTTACGACTGAGGAATCCCATTGCGCGGGTATTCGCATACCTATCCGCTTTTCCTGCCAGCCCCCGAAATTGCTAGGAATCACCCGGTAACCGAGCTTCTTGACAAGCGCCTGGTCTTCGTCACCGGCAAGGGCGGCGTGGGCAAGACCACGGTCGCCGTGGCGCTCGGCCTGCGCGCCGCCGCCGAGGGCAAGCGGGCGATCGTCTGCGAGGTCGCCGCCCAGGAGAACGCCTCGCGCTTCTTCGGCCACGCCGAGGTTGGCTTCCACGAGGTCGAGATGGAGGAGAACCTCTGGTCGATCTCGATCGACCCCGACGAGTCGATGCGCGAGTACGTGCTGCTGCAGCTGAAGGTGCGAGCGATGCGCGACATGCTCTTCCGCAGCCGCATCTTCAACTACCTCGCTGCCGCCACGCCCGGGCTCAAGGAGCTGGTCACGATCGGCAAGATCTGGGAGCTGGCCCAGCTCGACCGCAAGGTGAAGCG
>CAZQET010000338.1:0-25266 GCA_964591825.1 uncultured Conexibacteraceae bacterium | reverse complement strand
ATGCGCTCGGTCTTGATCAGGATCGTCCCTTCGAGCGACGCCGCCAGCGCAAAGGCGCCGTGCCCGGTCCCCTGGCCGGCAACGCGAAGGTCGTTCTCAGCGGCGAAGCGAACGACCTTGGCGATGTCGTCCGCGCCCTCGACGTAGGCAACGGCCTCGGGCTGCTGATCGGCGGCCAGGTTCCAGGCGGCGCGCGCCTCGTCCCAATCGGGGTCGGCGGCGGTTGCGATGCGGCCGGCGATCGAGAGGCCGGTGAAGTCACTCATGTGAGTCCTCCTTGGGGTTCAGCTCAGGGTCATGCGTTCGACGACGCCTCCGGTCCCCACCAGCACGGCGCTCACCATATCCGGCGGGAAAAGGCCATGGGCGGCAATGCCCGGATCGGCCTCGAGGCGCGCGGCGAGGGCGGCGGGGTCGCTCACCTCGCCCCGGTAGTCGGCGATCGCGCCGCCGTCGGGGCTGTGCGGGACGTCGCGCAGCCCGACCTCGGGGCCGAGCCGGGCGAGGGTCGAGGCGAGGCCAAAGGCGAAGAGCTCGAGCGGCACGGGCCCGCTCAACGAGTCGACCGGCTTGCTCGAGTCGGCGATCACGACGAAGCGCTCGGCCGCCGCGGCGACGATCTTCTCGCGCAGATGGGCGCCACCGCCGCCCTTGATCAACCAGCCGTCCGGCGTCACCTGGTCGGTTCCGTCGATAGCCAGGTCGAGCCGCTCCAGCCGGTCAAACGCCTCGACCGGAATGCCATGGGAGCGCGCCTGCTCCTCGGTGGCGACCGAGGTCGCCACGCAGCGGATGTCGCTGAGCCCGCGGCCGGCGATCGCCGGCAGCAGGTGCGCCACCGTCGACCCGGTCCCCAGCCCCACCGTCATCCCGTCCTCGACCAGCTCGGCCGCCGCCTCTGCGGCCAGCCGCTTCTCCCCGTCGCTCGACACGGCGCGCCACTCTATCCCCCAAGCCCCAGTTCGAGAGTTCTATGCTCGCCGCGAGATGGATGCACGGGTGTGGATCACGGGGGCGGGCCGGGAGCCGCGGTCGGTGGCGCTGGTGGGCGGGCGCACGCTCGTGGGACGGGACCCGGAGGTGCAGGTGCACCTCGACGACGAGGCGGTCTCCTGGAACCACCTCGAGATCGAGAACCGGGGCGGGGTGCTGATGGCGACCGATCTCGACAGCCGCAACGGGACGGCGCTCAACGGCGAGCCGCTCGACCGGCCGCGGCGCCTGCGCGACGGTGACACGCTGATCGTCGGTGGGTACCGGCTCGAAGTCTCCGACCCGGTCCCGGGCCGCGCGGGAGGGACCGTCGCCGCCCCGGGCGGAAGCGTCACCCTCAACGAAGAGGAGCGCGCGACGGCTGTCGCCCTTGTCGCTCCCTACCGGAGCGAGGGAGCCTTCGCGGGCCGGCCCGCCACTCGCGCCGAGCTGGCCGAGGCTCTGCACGTAAGCGAGCGCACCGCCCAACGCCGCCTCGACACCCTCGCCGCCAAGCTCGAAGTCTCCGGCGAGACCGGGCGCGACCGCCCGCGGCTGATCGCGGCGCGGGTGATCGAGCTCGGTCTGGACCGCTGACCCGAACCGGGCCAGACGTGGCTCGGTGGGCGTCGCGGCTGTCGTTTTCAGGCGCGGCTCCCCCGCGCAGGATCGGTTGTGCAACAGCAACCGACCCGAAAGGGGAGTCCGATGTTCAAGCGAATCACCCTCACCGCACTTCTGGTCCTGCTGGCCGCAGCGCTGGCCACGGCCTCAGCATCCGCCCTGCCCGCGCGCCACGGCGCCGTGGTCTTCTCGATGGTCAGCACCGAAGCGGCCGCCGAAAAAGGCGAAGCCGGCGCCACCGCGCCGGAGGCACCGAAAGAGCGCGGTGGCCTCTACGCCGCCAAGGACGGCCGGCTCAACCAGCTCACCGAAAATCCGGGCGACAGCCAACCCGACTTCTCGGGCGACGGGAGGACGATCGTCTTCTCGCGCGCCGGCGACATCTACTCGGTGCGGGCCGACGGCTCGGGCGAGCGGATGCTGACCAGCGGTCCCGAGGTCGACGAACGGCCGATCTTCTCGCCGAACGGCAGGATCGTTGTCTTCGAGCGGCGCTCGAGCGCGGGCGCGCCTCGGGACCTCTACACGGTCCGCTCCAGCGGCGGCGCTCCGCACGCGCTGACGACGACCCCCGCCGACGAGCACGAAGCGACCTTCTCCGACGACGGCTGCATGATCGCCTTCGTGCGCAGCGTCGCCGAGCCGGATGGCGGCACGGCGGACGACATCTACTCGATCCGTCCCGCCGGGATCCGGCTGCGGCGCCTCACCCGCACGCCGGGGATCGACGAGTTCGCGCCGCACTACTTCGGCGAGGAGAACGTCGTCTTCAGCCGCGGCCAGAGCGGCGAGGGCCCCGACGCCTACGCCGACGCCTACACGATGCGCGAGAACGGCAGTCACGTGCGGCCGCTCGTCCGCGGCGCCGGCTCGGCCTTCGTCGAAGACGTCGCGCCGAACGGCCGGGCGGTGCTCTTCCGCCGCGATCGGGGCCTCTGGGTCAAGCCGATCGGCCCCGGCCGCGCCCACAAGCTCACCGAGCTGCCCGACGGGTCGAAGACCAACGCGGTCTTCTCCTCCGATGGCCGCAGCGTTGCTGCCTTCGTTGCAGGGGAAGAGGAGGAGTCGCTCTCGGCGATCGACGTCGCCCGCAGGCGGGCGGCGAACCTGGTCGAAGGCTTCGACCCGAGCGAAGGCGGGACCGGGACCTCGATCGGTCCGGTGATCACCTGGCAGCCGGTGCGGCGCTGAGCCCATCCGGTTCTCGGGGGGCTTCGCACGGACTCCCCCCGGCTCCAGCGCGAAGAGCCCCTCCCGACGGAGGGGCTCTTCGTCGTTGGGCGCCGGTATAACCGCCGGGTGGGAGAGCCCTCGATCGGTTCGACGCTTGCCGGCTACCGGATCGATTCGCTGATCGCGCGCGGCGGCATGGGCGTCGTCTACCGCGCGACCCAGCTTGCCCTGGACCGGCCGGTGGCACTCAAGGTGATCGCCCGCGAGCACGCCGGCGACGCGGACTTCCGCCGCCGCTTCGTGCGCGAGTCGCAGCTGGCGGCGAAGCTCGAGCATCCGAGCGTCGTCCCCGTCTACGACGCCCGCGAGGAGGACGGCGAGCTGATCGTCGCCATGCGCCTGGTCGAGGGCGGCGACCTGCGGCGGCTGATCGACCGCGAGGGACCGTTGGATCCTCAGCGGGCACTCGACCTGCTCGGCCAGGTCGCGGAAGCGCTCGACGCCGCTCACGCCGCCGGCATCGTCCACCGCGACGTCAAGCCGCACAACGTGCTGGTCGAAGGGGAGCGC
The DNA here is from genome assembly GCA_964591825.1 of uncultured Conexibacteraceae bacterium. Taxonomy (GTDB): domain Bacteria; phylum Actinomycetota; class Thermoleophilia; order Solirubrobacterales; family 70-9; genus VRUE01. Next base: position 21,927 of record CAZQET010000338.1, on the reverse strand, counting down.
GCCTACCTCTCGGACTTCGGCCTGGCCAAGGCCTACGCGGAGACCGGCTCCGGCAGCAGCGCCTCGATCGTCGGCACGGTCGAGTACATGGCGCCCGAGCAGTGGCGCGGCGAGCGGGCCGGGCCGGCCGCCGACGTCTACGCGCTCGGTTGCGTCCTCTACGAGGCGCTGACCGGGATCGTCCCCTACGCACGCAGGGACTCCGACGCGGAGCCGGAGCTGCCGCGGGGGATCGACGCCGTGATCGAACGGGCGGTCTCCAAGGACCCGGCCGACCGTTATCCGACCGCCGGGGCGCTGATCGCCGCGGCCCGGGAGCGCCAGGGGGCGAGGCCGGCCGTGACTGAGGTGCTCAGCGAGCGGCCGGAGAGGCCGACCCTGCCGCTTGGCGGTGCGCCTGAGAAGGGGGTGGGAATCAGCCGCTGGCGGCGCCCGATCGTGGGCAGCTTCCTGATCTGGTTCCTCGTGGGGCTGATCGTGGCCGCCGTACTCACCGTCATCGCAATAGTCGAGCTGGGCGGCGAAGGCGTCTCGGTCTCCGACCCGATCGCGGTCGCCGACCCGCCGCTGAGGCTGGCGGTGGGGCCGAGGACCGTCTGGGTGACGAGCGCGACGGACGGGACCCTCTCCGGCATCGATCCCGAGACTCAGGAGGTGACCTCGAGGCTGCGGGTCGGCAAAGGTGCGTCGGGAGTGACGATCGGCGCAGGCTCAGTCTGGGTCTCGAACCCGCGCACCGGCAAGGTCCTGAGGATCGATCCCGAAAAGGGGGTGATCGGCGAAGTCTCGGTTGGCGGCAGTCCCAGCGCAATCGTCTCTGGCGGCGGCCGGATCTGGGTCGCCGACGAGGATGGCGCGGGCGTTACCGCGATTGACGCCAAGGAGGACCGCGTGACGAGGCGCGGGCTCCAGCCCCACGCCGCGCCGTTGCGCCTCGCCGCCGGCGCCGGCGGGCTCTGGGTCAGCAGCGCCTCGACCGGCACCGTTCGCCGCATCGACCTCGGCACGATGGCCGTGGGCGCTCCAATCCCGGTCGGTCGCGGGCCCGCCGGAGTCACCGTCGGCCATGGATTGGTCTGGGTCGCCAACAGCCGCGGCGGCACGGTGACGCGCGTCGACCCCTCGCTCCACACCGTGATCGGCGATCCGATCTATATCGGTGCCCATCCGGGCGGGATCGACGCAGGAACCGAAACGGTATGGGTCGCCAGCACGGCCGAAGCCACCGTCAGCAGGATCGACATGGAAAGTGGCGGGACGGTCGGGGAACCGATATCCGTGAGCCTCGACCCCGGTGCCGTAGCCGTTGGCTCAAAGGCCGTGTGGGTCGCGAGCAATCACGACGGCACGGTCACGCGCATCGAACCCTGACCTGAGTCGATCCCGGTGGGGGTGGAACGTCTTGTACTTTTTCGGCGCGCGCTTGCGGCGTAAGCAGTCCACTCCCCATCGAAAAAGTTAAGTGGAACCCCTGCCGGGATCGACTCTCGCCTAGGATCGCTTGCGCATGGAGCGCGACATCGACCAACTCGCGATCAACACGATCCGCACGCTCTCGATCGACGCGATCCAGAAGGCCAACTCCGGTCACCCGGGCACGCCGATGGCGCTGGCGCCGGTCGCCTACACCCTCTGGCAGCGCTTCCTGCGCTTCGATCCCGAGGACCCGATCTGGCCGGGCCGTGACCGCTTCGTGCTCTCCGCCGGTCACGCCTCGATGCTGCTCTACTCGCTGCTGCACCTGGCCGGGGTGAAGGCGGTCGACCCCGACTACGAGGTCGTCGGCGAGCCCTCGGTCTCGCTCGAGGACATCAAGAGCTTCCGCCAGCTCGACTCGCGCGCGCCCGGCCACCCGGAGTACCGCTGGACCTCTGGCGTCGAGACCACCACCGGCCCGCTCGGCCAGGGTGTCGCCACCTCGGTCGGGATGGCGATCGCCGGCAAGTGGCAGTCGGCTCGCTACGGCGCAGAGCTCTTCGACTTCGACGTCTACGCGATCGCCGGCGATGGCTGCCTGATGGAGGGAGTCTCGAGCGAAGCCGCCTCGATTGCCGGCCACCTGAAGCTCGACAACCTCTGCTGGATCTACGACAACAACCACATCACGATCGACGGCAAGACCCGGATCACCTACGAGGACGACGTCGCGGCCCGCTTCATGGGCTACGGGTGGAACGTCACCCGGGTCGGCGACGCCAACGACACCGAGCTGATCGCCACCGCCTTCGAGGAGTTCCGCGGCGAGCAGGGGCGCCCGACCCTGATCGTCGTCGACAGCCACATCGGCTGGGGGGCGCCGCACAAGGTCGACACCCCAGAGGCGCACGGGGAGCCGCTGGGCGAGGAGGAAGTGCGCGCGACCAAGCGCGCCTACGGCTGGCCCGAGGACGCCCAATTTCTCGTTCCCGACGGTGTGCGAGAGCGCTTCGCCGAGGGTGTCGGCAGACGCGGCGCCGAGGCCCGCGCCGCCTGGGAGAAGAGGCTCGCGGCTTACACAGCCGAGAGCCCCGAGCTGGCCGCCGAGCTCGACGCCCAGCAGAAGCGCGAGCTGCCCGCTGGCTGGGACGCCGCGATCCCCAGTTTCGACGCCGACGAGAAGGGCATCGCCACGCGCAAGGCCTCCCAGCAGGTCGAGAACGCGATCGGCGAGCGCCTGCCCTGGCTGCTCGCCGGCTCGGCTGACCTCACCGACTCGACCTCGGTGCGGCTCTCCTTCGATGGCGCCGAGGACTTCGAGCCCGGCGCCTACGACGGGCGGCAGCTCCACTACGGCATCCGCGAGCACGAGGCGGCGGCGATCTCCAACGGCCTCTCGCTCTCCAAGCTGCGCCCGCTCTGGTCGACCTACCTCACCTTCTCCGACTACGCCCGGCCGGCGATCCGGCTCTCGTCGCTGATGGAGCTGCCGGTCATCCACGTCTTCACCCACGACTCGATCGGCCTCGGTGAGGACGGTCCCACCCACCAGCCGGTCGAGCAGCTCGCCTCGCTGCGGGCGATCCCTGGGCTCGACGTGATTCGTCCCGCAGACGCCAACGAGGTCGCCGAGGCCTGGCGCGTCGCGATCGACCGCCACCACCAACCTGTCGCCCTGGTGCTGACCCGCCAGAACGTGCCGGTCCTCGATCGCTCGAGGTACGCCTCCGCCGATGGCCTGCGCCGCGGTGGCTACGTGCTCGCCGATCCGGTCGACGGCGACCCCGAGGCGATCCTGATCGCGACCGGCAGCGAGGTCGCGCTGGCGCTCGCTGCCCACGAGGAGCTGAGCGGAGGGGGGGTCCGCTCTCGTGTCGTCAGCCTTCCCAGCTGGGAGATCTTCGACCGTCAGGACCAGGCCTATCGCGACGAGGTCCTGCCCCCGGCAATCACGGCTCGCGTCTCGATCGAGGAGGCCTCGACGATCGGCTGGGATCGTTACGTTGGGTTCAACGGGGTAAAGATCGGGATGCACACCTTTGGCACCTCGGCACCGCTGAAAGACGTTCAAACCAAGTTCGGCTTCACCCCAGACAAGGTGGCCGAAGCCGCAAAGGAGCTGCTCTCATGAAGCCCACCGCGAAGCTGCACGACATCGGACAGAGCCTCTGGCTCGACAACATCACCCGCACGATGCTTGCCGACGGGACGCTGGAGGGCTACATCAGGGACCTCTCGGTAACCGGCCTGACCTCGAACCCGACGATCTTCGACAAGGCGATCTCGGGCGGAGACGCCTACGACCAGCAGATTGCCGAGCTCAGCGCCAGCGACACAACCGAGGAGGGGATCGGCGCGACCCCGACCGAGCGGATCTTCTTCGAGCTGGCACTCGCCGATCTGCGCGAGGCCACCGATCTCTTCCAGAGCGTCCACGAGCGGACCGCCGGGGTCGACGGCTTCTGCTCGCTCGAGGTCTCGCCGCTGATCGCCGACGACACGGCGGCGACGATCGAGGAGGCCGCCGCGCTCCACGCCAAGGCCGAGCGCGACAACCTCTTCATCAAGATCCCCGGCACCGAGGCCGGTCTTACGGCGATCGAGGAGTCGATCTTCGCCGGCATCCCGATCAACGTCACGTTGCTCTTCGACACCGAGCAGTACCTCGCCGCGGCCGACGCCTACCTGAAGGGGATCGAACGGCGGATCGAGGCCGGGCGAAGTGCCGACGTCGCCTCGGTCGCCTCGATCTTCATGAGCCGCTGGGACGTCGCCGTCGCCGGCGAGGTGCCCGACGAGCTGCACAACCGGCTCGGCCTGGCGGTCGGCTTCCAGGCCTACCGCGCCTACCGCGAGCTGCTCGACTCGCCGCGCATGCAGCGCCTGATGAACGAGGGCGCCCGCCCTCAGCGCCTGCTCTGGGCGAGCACCGGCACCAAGGACCCGAACGCATCCGACGTCCTCTACATCGAGGGGTTCGCCTCCCCGTTCACCGTCAACACGATGCCCGAGCCCACCCTCCACGCCTTCGCCGACCACGGCGAGGTGGGCAAGCCGGTCCCCGCCGACGGCGGCGACTGCGATCGAGTGCTGGCGCAATTCGGCGAGGCGGGCATCGACGTCGAGGCGCTCGCCAGGCGGCTGCAGGAGGAGGGCAAGGACGCCTTCGCGAAGTCGTGGGACGAGATGCTGAAGACGATCGAGTCGCAGGTGGGAGCAACCGCGTGAGCGATGGGCCGGCGCTGCGACAGCGCCCCGCCTGGCACTCCCTCGAGCAGCATTTCGCGACGATCAGCGATGCGCACCTGCGCGACCTCTTCGCCGCTGACCCGCAGCGGGGCGAGCGGCTGGTCGCCGACGGTGCCGGCCTGCATCTCGACTTCTCCAAGAACCGGATCACCGACGAGACGCTGATCCTGCTCGGCGAGCTGGCTCGCGAATGCGGCGTTGAGCAGCGCCGCGAAGCGATGTTCGCCGGCGAGCACATCAACGTCTCCGAGGACCGCGCCGTCCTCCACGTGGCGCTGCGCATGCCGCGCGGGCGCTCGCTGATCGTCGACGGGGTCGACGTGGTGAAGGAGGTCCACGAGACGCTCGACCGGATGGCGGGCTTTGCCGAGCGGGTGCGCTCGGGCGAGTGGACCGGTCAGACCGGCAAGCCGATCCGCAACGTCGTCAACGTCGGCATCGGCGGCTCGGACCTCGGCCCGGTGATGGCCTACGAGGCGCTGCGCCACTACTCGCGGCGCGACATGACGTTCCGCTTCGTCTCCAACGTCGACGGCACCGACTTCGCCGAGTCGACCCGCGACCTCGATCCCGAGGAGACGCTCTTCATCATCTCCTCCAAGACCTTCACCACGCTGGAGACGATGACCAACGCGCACAGCGCGCGCGAGTGGTTGCTGGCCGGCCTCGGTGGCGACGAGTCGGCGGTCGCCAGGCACTTCGTCGCCGTCTCGACCAACGCTGAGGAGGTGACGAAGTTCGGCATTGACGCCGAGAACATGTTCGGCTTCTGGGAGTGGGTTGGGGGCCGCTACTCGATGGACTCGGCGATCGGCCTCTCGACGATGCTGGCGATCGGCCCGGCCCGCTTCGAGGAGATGCTCGCCGGTTTCCACGCGATGGACGAGCACTTCCGCGAGACGCCGGCCGCGGGGAACCTGCCGATGCTGATGGGCCTGCTCAGCGTCTGGTACGGGGACTTCTTCGGCGCCCAGACCTGCGGCGTCTTCCCCTACGACCAGTACCTGCACCGCTTCCCCGCCTACCTGCAGCAGCTGACGATGGAGTCCAACGGCAAGCACGTCACGCTCGAGGGCGCCCGCGTCGACTACGACACCGGCGCGATCTTCTGGGGCGAGCCCGGCACCAACGGCCAGCACAGCTTCTACCAGCTGATTCATCAGGGCACGCGCCTGATCCCCTGTGACTTCATCGGCTTCTTGCGCTCCAACAACCCGCTCGGCCGCCACCACGACCTGCTGATGTCCAACGTCTTCGCCCAAGGCGAGGCGCTCGCCTTCGGCAAGACGCCCGAGCAGGTGCGCGCGGAGGGCACGCCGGAGGCGGTCGTCCCGCACCGGGTGATGGAGGGCAACCGCCCGTCCAACACGATCCTCGCCGAGCGGCTCGACCCGCACACGTTGGGCACCCTCGTTGCCCTCTACGAGCACAGCACCTTCACCCAGGGAACCGTGTGGGGAATCGACTCCTTCGACCAGTGGGGCGTCGAGCTGGGCAAGGCGCTGGCGGTGGCGATCATCCCCGAGCTCGAGGCCGAGGAAGAGCCGAAGCTCGGCCACGACAGCTCCACCAACGCGCTGATCCGGCGCTACCGGGCCGCCCGCCGCGGGGAGTAGGGTCGCGCACATGGCCTCGCTCGACCCGCTCCCCCTGGCGGCGTCGGCGTCGAACCTTCTCGCCGCCCGCGAGCAGATGGCCTTCACGCTCGGCTTCCACATCGTCCTCTCCTGCCTCGGCGTCGCCCTGCCGGCGACGATCCTGATCGCCAACTACCTCGGGCTGAAACGCGAAGACGAGGACGCGATGGAGCTGGCGAGGCGCTGGTCGAAGGCAATGGCGGTCACCTTCGCCGTCGGCGCCGTCACCGGCACCGTGCTCAGCTTCGAGTTCGGCCTGCTCTGGCCGCGCTTCATGGATCGCTTCGGCTCGGCCTTCGGCATCGCCTTCGGGATCGAGGGCATCTTCTTCTTCATCGAGGCGATCTTCCTCGCGATCTACATCTACGGCTGGAAGCGGCTCTCCGGCTGGGCCCACTTCTGGTCGGGCGTGCCGATGGCGATCACCGGCATCGGCGGCGCCTTCTCGGTCGTCTCCGCCAACGCCTGGATGAACCAACCGCAGGGCTTCACCCTCGGCCCGGCCGGGAACGTGGTCGACACCGACCCGGTCAAGGTCCTCTTCAATCCGGCGACCGGCTACGAGGTGCCGCACATGATCCTCGCCGCCTACATCGTCGTCGGCTTCCTCGTCGCCTCGATCTACGCCGTAGGGATGCTCAAGGGGCGGCGCGACCGCCTGCACCGGATCGGCTTGACGATCGGCTTGACGATCGGCCTGGTTGCGGCGCCGATTCAGTTCCTGGTCGGCGACACCGCAGCGCGCGCCGTTGCCGACAAGCAGCCGGCCAAGTTCGCCGGCATGGAGTGCATCCAGGAAACCGGCACCCACCAGACCGAGTACATCGGTGGGATATGCACTTCCGATGGGGTCAAGGGCGCGATCCGGATCCCCAACCTCGACTCTTTCCTGGTCGGCTTCAGCCCCGACACCAAGGTGACCGGGCTGAAGGACATCCCGCCCGACGAACGCCCGCCCGCCAACACTCTGCTGCACCTTGCCTTCGACGCGATGGTCGGCATCTGCTCGCTGATGATCGTGCTCGGCCTTTGGGTGCTCTTCGTCTGGTGGCGCCGCCGCGAGCTGCCGCGCACGCGTTGGTTCCTGCGCGCCGTCGCCGGCTCCGGCGCCGCCGCGGTCCTCGCCCTCTGGTGCGGCTGGATCGTCACCGAGGTCGGCCGTCAGCCCTGGATCGTCTGGCACTACATGCGCACCGCCGAAGCGGTCACCCCCGCCCACGGCATCTGGTTCACCTTCGGCCTTCTGATCGCTCTCTACGCGACGATCGGCACCGCCGCCATCCTCATCCTCCGCGCGATGTCGCGCCGCTGGCGGGAAGGCGGAGCGGAGCCGGAGACGGACGTCCCCTACGCGCCGACCGGGGCCATGCCATGACCCGGGCAGACGTCTGCGCGGCGATCCTCTGGGTGGGGGGGACCTTCTACGCGCTCTTCGGCGGGGCGGACTTCGGCGGCGGCTTTTGGGACCTCCTCGCGGGAGGAGCCGAGCGGGGAGAGCGGCCGCGGGCGCTGATCCAGCGCTCGCTGACTCCGGTCTGGGAGGCCAACCACGTCTGGTTGATCTTCTGCCTCGTCGTTCTCTGGACCGCCTTTCCGCCCGCCTTCAGCGCGGTGATGACCACGCTCTACGTGCCGCTGGCGCTGGCGGCGCTCGGCATCGTCCTGCGCGGCTCGGGCTTTGCCTTCCGCAAGTCGATCGAGGGCCTCTCGGGACGCCGCGCCGCCGGCGCCACCTTCGCCGTCTCCTCGCTGCTGACCCCGTTCTTCATGGGCGCGGTGGTCGGCGCGATCGCCGCCGGCAACGTCCCGGCCGCGGGCGACGGCCCACCCTTCTCCAGCTGGCTCCAACCGCTGCCGCTGCTCGCCGGCGCCCTCTTCGTCGCCAGCGGCGCCTATCTCGCCGCCGTTCTCCTGATCGGCGACGCGCGGCGCTCCGGCGATGCCGAGCTGGCGGGCTACTTCGCCCGGCGAGCGCTGGGCGCGGCCCTCGTCGCCGGCGTCGCCGCCGCCCTCGGCCTGATCGAGCTGCACGCCGAAGCCCGCTACGTCTTCGACCGCCTCGTCGACCAGGGCCTGCCGCTGGTCGTCGTCTCGGCCCTCTGCGGCATCGGCGTGCTCGCCATCCTGATCGCCACCGCCCGCCGCCCCGAGCCCTCCCGCTCTCGCCTGCTGCGCCCGCTCGCCGGCGGCGCCGTCGTCGCCGTGATCTGGGGCTGGGGCGTGGCCCAGTTCCCCTACCTGCTGCCGACCTCGCTGACGATCTCCGAAGCGGCTGCCCCACCCGACACTCTCGCCACCGTCGTCGTCGTCTTCCTCGCCGCCGCCGTCCTCGTCCTGCCCGCCCTCGGCCTCCTCTACTGGCTGAGTCAAAAGGAGCTGCTCGGTGAGTGAGAAGTCCGCAATCCGCGCCGTGCTTTTCGACATCGACGGCACGCTCCTGGTCACGGGCGGCGCCGGCGGGGTTGCCTGGCAGCGCGCCTTTCGTGAGTTGCACGGGGTCGAGGCCGACGTCGCCGAGCACACCGACGCCGGCATGACCGACCCCGAGATCGTCAGGATCGTCTTTCGCGCGGTGGTCGGGCGCGAGGGCACGCCGCAGGAGCGCTCGCAGGCAATCGGCTGCTACCTCAAGCATCTGCCGGACGCCGTCGCGGAATCGGACGGCTACCGAGTGATGCCCGGGATCGAGGAGCTGTTGCCCCGCCTGATCGAGGACGGCGTCCTGCTCGGCCTCGTCACTGGCAACATCGAGGCCGCGGCTCACATCAAGCTCGCCCGCGGCCGCCTCAACCGCTTCTTCTCCTTCGGTGGCTACGGCTCTGACTCCCCGGACCGCACCGAGGTCACTAAGGCCGCGCTGACACGCGGCTCGCTCGTCTCTGGTGGTGCCCTCGCCGGCGGCGCCTGCGTCGTGGTCGGCGACACCCCCCGCGACGTCGCCGCGGGTCACGGCGCCGGCATCGCGGTCGTCGGCGTCGCCACCGGCAGCTATGGCGTCGAGCAGCTGCGCGAGGCCGGCGCCGACTTTGCGCTGACCAGCGTCGAGAGCGGCTTCCCGCGCTGAACGCCACGCCTCCTCCGGCGGATTTGGCTTGCTCGGTCCAGTCCCGTAAGCTAATCGACCGGTCCCAAACCGAAGCACCGAACAGCCGCCTTCAGGGATGGCGCAGGGGAAAGCTTGGCGTTGCGCGTACGCAGTGCATTGGGACTACTTTTGGCTCTCGCGGCCGTGCATGCCGCCCTCCCTTCGCGGGCAAGGGCGGAAGAAGGCGATTTCGGCATCGCCCCCGGCGGCTTCGCGGTTCGCCTGCTCGACGCGGAGGGCAATCCCGAGAGCCGCGCCGGTGCCCATCCGGATCGCCTCCAGGTCAATCTCGCCTTCGAAGGCGAAGAAGCTCCAGAGGAGCTGAATCTTGAACTGCCGCCCGGCTTCAGCGGCAACCCCAGCGCTGTCCCCGAGTGTCCTCGACAGGCTCACGAAGAAGGTGAGGAATGCCCACCCGAGACCCAGGTGGGCTCCTTCAAGCTCGGGCCGCTCGGTGGAGCGGGCCAGACGCTGCCGATCTACAGCCTCGAACCGGAACCGGGCGAAATCGCTGCCTTCGCCTCCAGCGAAGGCGTCGCCCTGCATTCCTCGCTCGAGCTGCGACCCGGCGACTTCGGGGCGACGATGTCGATCTCGGACCTTCCCGAATTCACGCTGGGCGAAGCGCACTTCGAGCTCTGGGGCGTCCCGGCCGACCACCAGGAAGGAACGCCCGCCGAACGGCGGCCGTTCCTGACCGCCCCCTCCACCTGCGGCCCTCTGGAGTTCACGCTGCGTGCCCGCGGCCGGGGGGTGGAAGCGCCGTGGCTGAGCGCCAGTTCCGAGACCTCGCCCCCGCAGAGCGGCTGCGAGAACCTCGCCTTCGAGCCCCATCTCAGGCTCGGCCTGACCAACCCGGTGGCGGACTCGCCCACCGGAGTCGACGTGCTGCTGGAAGGATCGGAAGAGGAAGATCCGGGGGGGCTGGGGGGGGCGCAGATCCGTGACGTCACCATCGAGCTGCCGGCCGGCCTGACAGTCGCGCCGGGGGGCGCGACCGGGTTGACCGCCTGCAGTGACGCCCAGCTCGACCTGGACGGCCCCGGCGAAGCCACCTGTCCTGCCAGCTCACGGCTCGGCTCAATCGAGGTCGAATCGCCCAGCTTCGGCGCGCTGCTGTCGGGGTCGGTCTATCTGGGCGAAGAACGGCCGGGCGAACGCCTGCGGCTCTTCGTCGCCGTGCCCGGCCCGGGGTTCGTGCTCAAGTTCGCTGGCGCCATGCAGCCCGACCCTGCGACCGGGCGCCTCGAGGCGACTCTGCGGGATCTTCCCCAGGCGACGATCGGGCGCCTCGAGATACGCCTGGGGGGCGGTCCCGCGAGTCCCTTCGCCACGCCGCTCGCCTGCGGACCGGCGCCGGCCGCGGCGACCTTCGTGCCTTACGGCGGTGGAGCCGCCGTGGAGTCCGCGGCGTCGGTGCTCGTCGGCGCGGGCCTGCCGGGCCTGCGCTGCCCGGGTCCGCTGCCCTTCGAGCCGCAGCTCTCCCTCGCGCGCTCGAGCAGTCGCGCGGCGCGCCCGATCTCGCTGACCGCCACTCTGCGGCGAGGCGACGGGCAGCTTCTTCCCCGTCGGTTCGCGTTCACCCTCCCGTCCGGACTCAGCGCGGCGCTTGGATCGATGCGACCCTGCTCGTCGGCCGAGGTTGCCGCGATGGCCTGTCCCGGCGACAGCAGGATCGGCGGCGTCGTCGCCGAGGCCGGCCCCGGAAGGGCGACCGCGACCCTGACCGGCGACCTCTACCTCACCGGTCCCTACCGAGGCGCGCCCTTTGGGATTCTGATCGACATCCCCGCCCGTCTCGGGCCGTTCGACCTCGGCGCCGTCGCCTTTCGGGCTGCGCTCAGCCTCGACGAGCGCAGCGGCCGGGTTACCATCGTCAGCGACCCCCTGCCCGAGGCGGTCGAAGGGGTGCAGCTTCGCCTGCGCGAGATCGAGCTACGCCTAGATCGAGCCGGCTTCCTTCGCAACCCGACCGGATGCCGGACCATCGGCGCCGCCGGCTCGGTCGAAGCGACCAGTGGAGCCTCGGTGCCGATCTCGGCGGCTCTCGACCCGACGGTGGGGTGCCGAAAGCTTCCCTTCGGACCGCGCTTCCGCCTCGCTCTGGAAGGCGTGCGGGGGAGTCCCGGCGTGGCGGTTCGGATCGGCGTGCGAATGCGCCGGCGGGAAGCCGCGATGCGGGCGATGCGGATCGCGCTTCCCCACGCGATCCGGCTCGACCTCGCCGGCCTGGGCGCGATCTGCTCCCGTCCGGATGCGCGCCGCGGTCTCTGTCCGGACGCGGCTCGGATCGGAACGGCAAGAGCGTGGACCCCTTTGCTCGCGAAGCCGCTCGTCGGCGCGGCCTACGTCGTCCAGCCCGAAGGCGACGGGCAGCCCGACATCTGGCTGTCCCTCTCGCAGGAAGGCCTGCACCTCGGTCTCAGCGGTCACACCGAGGTCGACCACGGCCGCTTCGTCACGGAGCTCACCGGCCTTCCGGACATGCCACTCTCGAGGCTCGCGATGCGGCTGGGGAAAGCGGGCGGCGGACCCCTGTCGCTGCCCGCCGACACCTGCCGGCAGGGCGGACTCGCATCCACCATCTTCCTCGCCGGCCAGAACGGAGCCCGGCGCAGGTTGCGCGCACCCCTTGGGACGGGAGCTCGCTGCCGCGCTCGCCACCGACGGCCGCCGGCTGGGGATGAATCGACCCGCTTCGATCCCGACGGCGGACGCCGATGAAGCGCGCCCGCCGTCGTCCGCCAATCCCCTCCGGAGGTGGCCCGCTCGCGCGGATCGCCGACCTGGCGACGAGAAGACCGTGGCTGATCGTCGGGATCTGGGCAGTTGCGGTCGGGGGGTTGACGTTGCTCGGGGCCGGCATCGAACGCAAGCTCACCGTCCACCCGAGCTACGTTCCGGGTACCCAGAGCAGCAGGGCGCACGAAATCGCCACGCGCGAGTTCGGCGACGACAATCCGCTGATAGTCATGGTGCGGGGCCCGCGCGAGCAGGTCGAGCGCCAGGGGCGCACGCTGGCGGCTCGACTCGGTCGCCTTGCCGGCGTGCAGGTGCTCTCGCCCTGGACCGTAGGGGTCGGGGTCCGCGGCCTGCGCCCCTCGCCCAACGCGGCGGCGCTCGTGCTGAGAGACGAAGGCGGCTCCGCCGACGTGACCGCGCTCGTTGGGCCGGTCCGCCGGGAAGTCGATCGCACCGTGAACGGCCCCGTCCGGGCCAGCCTCGCCGGTCTCGGCGTCACCATCGAAGCGATTCGCGGAGCCTCCGAACAGGCGGGCCGGGTCGGGGAGCTGATCGCGATTCCGGTGCTGATCCTCGTGCTGCTGCTCGTCTTCAGGTCGGTGGTGGCGGCGCTTCTACCGGTCCTCGTCGGCGGCACCGTCGTGGCCGCGACGCGGGGCGTCCTCGACCTCCTTCTCGGTGCCGTCCAGCTCGATCTGTTCGCCGTCGGGGTGGTCGGGATGATGGGCTTGGCGCTGGGTATCGACTACTCGCTCCTGGTCGTTTCGCGCTTCCGCGAGGAGCGCCGGCGCGGGGACCTGCCGCAGGCCGTCGCGGCGACGCTAAGCGCCTCGGTGCGCTCGATCGTCCCCGCCGGCAGCGCCCTGATCCTGGCGATGATCGCCTCCTCGCTGGTCATTCCCGGAGCGATCGTGCACTCGATTGCGATCGTGATCATCAGCGTGACGGCACTGAGCATGGTCTCCGCCGTCTGCGTCGTGCCGGCCCTACTTGCCCTGATCGGTGACAATCTCGACCGCTGGTCGCTGCCGGAGCGCCGCCTGACCCGCCTCAGTCCGCTCACCTGGTCGCGGCGCCTTGCCGGTCAGCCACGGGCGGTGGTGATGATCCTCGCCGTGATGCTCTTCCTCGCCGGCTGGGCCTTCACCCTGAAGACGGGCACCGGGGAGATCGCCTTGCTTCCCTCCGGCGACCGCAGTCGCATCGAACAGGAAGAGGTCGCGAAGACGCTCGGCCCCGGCTGGCTCGCGCCGATGGAAGTCGTCGTCGACGGTCGCGGCAGCCCGGTGACGTCTCGCCACCGCCTGGCGGAGCTCGCCTCCTTTCAGCGCAGGATCGAAGCCGATCCGGGCGTCGACAGCGTGACCGGGCTGGTCGCGGTCGACCGCGCCGCTCGGCGAATGAGCGGGGTGGAACGGGGGCTGCGCGAGCAGGAACGGGGCTTGAACCGGCTCGAAGGCGGCCTTGCGCGCGCCCACCACGGCGCGAGCCTGGCCAGCGCCGGTCTGCTCGACGCCGCCACTGGCGCCGGCAGGCTCGATGCCGGCCTCGGCGCGGCCCATGACGGAGCGGGCGCTCTGAGCGGTGCACTGGACGCGACCGGTGAAGGCTCGACGCGGCTGGCGCAGGGCCTCGGCCGCGCCGGCGAAGGGAGCGGACGCCTTTCCCAGGGGACCGGCAAGGCGAGCAAGGGCGCGGCCCTGCTGGCCGCTGGTCTGCGCAAGGCCCGCAAGCAGACCGGTGCCGTTCAGCACAGCGCTGGTCTCTTCGAAAGCGCGATGAGCGCCGGCAACGAACGCATCGACGAGCTCGACTCTCCGCTGCACGCTGCCGAAGAACGGTTGGCGGATTCCTGGCAGGCGCTGCGGCGGATGAGCATCGGCCGGGAAGATCCCGAATACGCGGCGGCCCTCGAGGCGGTGGAAGAAGCCAGTCGCGAGCTCACGGGCAAGGACATCGGCAGCGGCGAACAGGCCGATCCCTCCTACGACGGAATCAACGCCGGCCTCGAACGGGCAGCCGGGCAGTTCGACGTCGGCTCCTATCTGGCCGCGAGGCTGGCGAGAACGGGGAAACGGGCCGGCAAGGGCATGACAAAGCTGGAGCGCGGCTCAGCTAGCCTGGATCGCGGTCTCCGCCGCCTGACCTCGGCCAGCCGCCGGCTCGCCGACGGCGTCGCCGCGCTGAGCCAGGGGGGGAACCGGCTCGCACCCGCTCTGCGCAGGCTGGGCGAAGGCGCCGAGCACCTCACCGGGGGCCTGGGCCTGCTCGCGAGCGGAGCCGGACAGCTCGACGAAGGGCTGGGCAGTGGAGCGAGGAGGTCGAAGCTGCTCAGTGGGGGCCTCGGGCGCATGGAGGCTGGCCTGGCACGACAGCGAGGCTCGGGAGCGGGTGGCGGCGGTCTCGAGCAACTGCAGCGACGCTCACCCGGCCTCTTCCGCTCTTCCTACTTCGTCCTCGCCGGCCTCGACGGCAGTCGTCCCCGCCAGCGCCAGCAGATGGCCTTCCTCATCAACGTCGATCACGGCGGCGACGACGCGCGAATGCTCGTCATCCCGACCGACGAACCGAGCAGCGCCGCCGGCAAGCAGGCGAAGGAACGACTCGATCGCGACGCCGAAGTGCTCGGGCGCCGGACCGGGACCGAAGCCGTCGTCGGCGGCGCTGCCCCCTTCGCGATCGACCTCAACCACACGCTGCGTAGGGAGACCCCGCCCCTGCGGCTGATCCTCTCTCTGATCAGCATGCTGATCCTGATCCCGGTCCTGCGCTCGCTGACCGTTCCGGTGATCGCCGCCCTGATCAACGCGCTCACGGTCAGCGCCAGCTTCGGGCTGCTCGCCATCTTCTTCAACGGCTCGATCCTGGGCGGCCCGGGGTACGTCGAATCTTCGGTGCTGCTGGCGACGATGATGATCATGTTCGGCCTCGCGATCGACTACGAGGTGTTCGTCTTCGCTCGGATCAGGGAGGAGTACGTGAAAACCGGCTCGACCGATGTGGCGGTCCGTCGTGGCCTGGACCGCACCGCCCACATCGTCACCGGCGCGGCCGCGATCATGATCGCGGTCTTCCTCGCCTTCTCGGTCTTGCCCTACGCCTCCTTCCGCAACTTCGGCGTCGCCCAGGCCACCGGCGTCTTCATCGACGCCTTCATCGTCAGGCTGATCATCATCCCGGCTCTGATGGGCTGGCTCGGGGACGCGAGCTGGTGGATGCCGCACTGGCTCGACCGCCTGCTGCCGGGCGGCAATCCCTCCTAGGCGAGGCTGCAGCGCGCTTGGTAGATCGAGAGGAAGCCGTTCTCGAAGCCGTTGCGGGCAGCGCGCAGGTAGAGACGCCAGACGCGCATCCGTTCGGGACCGGCGAGGCGCAGGCCCTCGTCGAGGTTCTCGTCGAGGCGGCGGGCCCAGTGGCGCAGGGTCTCGGCGTAGTCGGCGCCGTGCTCGGAGACGTGGCGGGTGACGAAGCCGGCCCGCTCCAGCGCCAGCAGCACGCGCGAGAGGTGCAGCGGTTCGCTGTCGGGGAAGACGTAGCGCTCCGAGAAGGCGCCGGCCTCGGGGTCGGTGTGGCGCAGGCGGGCGATGCCGTGGTTGAGCAGGCGGCCGCCCGGCTCCAGCAGGCCGGCCAGGGTGCGCGCGTACTCGTCGATCTGGACCTCGCCGACGTGCTCGACCATGCCGATCGAGGCGATCGCGTCGAAGCGCTCGCCGCTCGCCGCCAGGTCGCGGTAGTCCATCACCCGGATCTCGACCCGGTCGGCGACGCCGGCTGCCTCGGCCCGCCGCCGCGCCAGCTCGGCCTGGGGAGAAGAGAGGGTGATGCCGAGGACGCTGGCGCCGTACTCGGTCGCCGCGCGCAGCGGGAAGGCGCCCCAGCCGCAGCCGACGTCGAGCACTCGGTCGCCCTCCTTCAGCGCCAGCTTGCGGGCGACGGTGTCGAGCTTCTCTTCCTGTGCCTGCTCCAGGGTCTCGGCCCCCTCCGACCAGAAGGCGCAGCTGTAGGTCATCGAGGCGTCGAGAAAGAGGGCGAAGAACTCGTTGGAGACGTCGTAGTGGTGGCGGACGGCCCTCGCGTCGCGCTCCTTGCTGTGGCGGCGGCCGCTGAGCACGAGCTCGGCCGCGGGCCGTTTCGGCGGGCGCTGGATGCCGGCCGCGCGGACGGTGCCGAGCAGCAGGTGGCGCTTATCCGCGCCGTCGAGCGCCGGCGGCTGCCAGCTGTCGAGCAGCTCGATCACGGCGTCCATGTCGTCGACCTCGATGTCGCCGCTGACGTAGGCGCGACCGAGGCCGAGCTGGCCCGGCGCGCGCAGGACGTGGGCGGCGGCGCGCGGCGAGCGCACCCGGAAGGTCGGGCCCTCTCCTTCAGTCGAGGACAGTCGCGTGCCGTCCCAGAGCTCGACCGAGAACGGCCGCCGCGGGATGCGGGCTTCGATCTCGCGGCGCAGGGGAGCGGTGCTCGAGAGGGCCAAGGCGAAACGACTTTACCCCTCCCTCCTCCGCAGCCCGTATGATGCCCGCCTTCGATGGCAGGCAGCGGGCCACTTCCCTCGGACATCCAGCCGGTCGCGAACGAGACGCGCGACCGGATCATCACGGGCTTGGTCACCCTGATCCCCTTCCTGGCGATCGGTTTCGCGGGCTGGCAGGTATGGGGCGAGGCCCTGCACTGGAGCGACGTCTTCCTCTTCTGTGGGATGTACTTGCTCACCGGCCTGGGGATCACGGTCGGCTTCCACCGCCACCTCACCCACCGCAGCTTCAAGGCGAAGACCTGGCTGCACGGTCTGCTGGGGATCCTCGGCTCGGCGGCGATCGAGGGACCGGTGGTCTCCTGGGTCGCCGACCATCGCAAGCATCACGCCTTCTCCGACGAAGTGGGCGACCCGCACAGCCCCCACGTCGATCACGGCCACGGCTGGAGCGGCGCCATGCGCGGCCTCTTCCACGCCCACATGGGCTGGCTCTTCATCCACACCCAGCGCGGCAACAAGGAGCGCTTTGCCCCCGACCTGCTCAAGGACCCCGTGATCAGCTGGGTCGATCGCACCTTCCTGCTCTGGGCGATACTCGGCCTGCTGATCCCCTTCGCGCTGGGTTGGATCATCGGCGGCACCCTCTTCGCCGGCGTCACCGGCCTGCTCTGGGGCGGCCTCATCCGCGTCTTCGTCCTCCACCACTTCACCTACAGCATCAACTCGCTCTGCCACGTCTTCGGCAGGCGCGACTACGAGACCACCGACGAGTCACGCAACCTTGCCCTGATCGCGATTCCCACCTTCGGCGAGGCCTGGCACAACAATCACCACGCGTTTCCCACCTCGGCCACGCACGGCCTCGGCCGCTGGCAGTTCGACTTTTCGGCGCTGGTGATCGACTCACTCGAGAAGCTCGGCCTCGTCTGGGACGTGGTCCGCGTCTCGCCCGATCGCCTCGCCGCGAAGTCGGTCTCCTAATAGCGAGGCACGGCAAGAAGCGCATCGGTCCCCGGCCGGTCTTTCGCTATCCCTCCTAGGGCGTTTCGTCGGATTCGTACCAGTCGACCCAGTGCCCGCAGGCCCGCGCCAGCGGGACCGTGCGGTGGCGGCCGACGCGGACGGCGACCAGCTCGCCGAGTTCGGCCATCCCCGAGTAGCCGCTGAGCCGCTGCAGGGTGCTCGGCTCCGCTGCCGTGGCCGTGAAGCGCATCCTGCCGCCGTCGCTGCGCACCGTGCCCGCCGGCCAGAACTGACCGTTGCTGGCAAGGCTGATCGTGCTCGGCCGCTGTCCGTCGAGGGCGGCGGGAAGGGGCTGGCGCAGGCCGGAGGCGGTCAGGGTCAGCGCGAAGGGAGAGAAGTACTGCAGCGAGAGCCGCCAGCGACCGCGCGGCAGCTCGAGCGAGCGCGAGGCGCTCTCGCCGGTCTGCAGGATCGAGTCGGGGCGCCAGCCGGCCTTGGCGCCGAGGGCGACACCGGGGAAGAGGCCCGCCCGGCCCGGGTTGGCGGTCAGGATGCGCAGCTCCGGCGAGGCGCAATCGGCCTTCGCACCGGCCTCGACGCCCTCGAGCATGACGTGGCGGTTTGCGGGAGTCGAGCCGATCCGCTTCCAGAGCACGAAGGAGGGCGTCGAAGCGATGCGGCGGAAGTTGGGTGGCGCTTCGCTGTTCCAGGCGGCGCGCCCGGTGATCACGTAGGGGAAGCGGTCGAGGGTTGCCTTAGAGAAGGAGTCGAAGTCGATCGGGCTGTAGGCGTCGCCGGTGTCGAAGGGCTTTTCCGGACGGGGGGCGACCTCAGTGTCCGGGAACTCGACCAGCGGCACGTGCGTATCGGCCCCCATCAGCTCGTAGGCGGCGTAGCGGTCCTGCCCGGCGTAGAGCACCGGTTCGCCGCGCAGGATCGGCATGAAGGCGCGCAGCTCGGCCCCGTGGCCAGGCGGTCCCACCGGCGCATCCCGCAGCACCAGCAGACTCGAGTAAGCGGCGCCCGCCACGAAGACGACGGCCAGCACCGCCCATCCCACCCGCACGACCCCCGCTGACCGGCCCGCAAGCGATCCACGCCCTGACTCCGTGTCTCGTCGGCCGAGGAGCAGGGGGCGGACGGCGATCAGCATCGCCAGGGGGGCGGCGATCATCAGCGCCTTGGCCTGGGAGTACTCGCCGCTGCCGGCGAGCGCCGCCAGGTAGAGCAGGGCGCAGGCGGCGAGGGCGATCGGCACCGCGTAGTCGCGCCGGCGCAGCCACCAGATCCCACCGGCGAGGACGGCGATCGCCGCGATCGCCGTCGTCAGCCCGGTCAGCTGGGCGCCCCCAGCCGCCTCGAGGCGGTAGTTGGAGGCGAACCAGACCCCGAGCGCCTCGATCGGCGAGACCGGGCCGTAGGTATCGGTGCCGGCGACGCGATTGAAGCCGTGGATGAAGGCAAAGGGGCCGACCACGGTGAGCACCGCGAGGGCGCCGAGCACGGCGAGCGTCAGCAGGGTCGCCGGCTGGCGCAGCGTCCAGCCCCAGCGTCGCGGCATCAGCGCCCGCCGCAGCGGCCCCACCGTCGGCGCCCAGAGGACGAAGGCGAGCAGCGGCCAGGCGAGCCCGGCGAAGCTGTAGGAGAAGAAGATCCCGCAGATCAGCGCCAGCGGGCCCAGCACGAGCCCGACGCTCTCCAGCGCCGACGGGCCCGAATGCAATCCATGCCCCGGCTCTGAGCGCCGTCGGCGATCGAGGTCATGGAGGAAGAGGGCGAAGGCGAGCACGAAGAGCGCCTCGGCGGTCTCCTTGAAGGCGCCCTGGGCGAAGTAGGAGGCGCCGAGGTAGGGGACGGCGACCAGGGTCGCGGCGAGCAGCCGCCGTCCCGGCCCGAGCTCCTCCAGCGCTGTCAGCGCGGTGAGCGCGGTGAGCATGCCGATCGCGAGGATCTGACCGACGAAGGCCTGGCCGAGCCCGATCCCGGGCACCGCCGCAACCGTCGTTGCCAGGGCGTGGGGGCCGAGCGGGTAGCCGGCTTCGGGCGCCGGGCCGAGGCCGCTGCGCAGCCACTCGGCCCAGGCCAGGTGCAGACCGAGGTCGTTGTTGAAGCCGACTCCGAGCATGCCCCAGCGGCCGCTGACGGCGAACGGGATCGAGAGCACGAGGGCGACGATCAGGGCGAGCGGCAGCGCCTCACGCCAGAACGCTGCGCTCGGGCGAGTCGCCGGCGCCCGCCAGACCACCAGCGCGGCTGCGACGACCAGCAGCGCCAGCCCCAGCGCGGCCGTTGTCGCGTGGCCCGGCGCGCGGGCGAGGAAGCCGCTGACCGTGAGGATCGCGCCGAAGCCGGCCGCGGGCGCCAACCGGCCGCGCGAATCGCCTCCGCCGACGAGGCCGAGGAGCGCGCGTCCAACCAGCAGCGACGCGGCGCAGATCAGCGCCGCCGAGGCGTAGGTCCCGATCATCAGGGGCGCAAACTATGGCAGTGGGGGCCGGCGCCGCCGCCCGCTCAGTACTTCTCGGCCGCGCGCTCCAGCGCCGGCCGCAGGTTCTCGCCGCGCAGCGGCTCGGCGTGGCCGGTGCAGACGAGCCGCGGCTCCAGCGCCGCTAGCCTGCGGACCGAGTCCTTTGCCTTGGCGTGGTCCCAGCCCCAGGCGGGGTGGGGGACGCTCGCCTCGCCGGGCGGCAGCGGCTTGCCGAGCTTGATCGAGTCGATCAGGTAGACGACGTCGCTGACGATCGCCAGCCGGTCGCTCTCCCGCCAGAGCCCGATCAGCCCTGGCGCGTGACCAGGGAAGTGGATGACCCTGAAGCCGGCGACCTCGTCGCCCTCGGCCACGGTCCCGGCGATCTTCACCGGGCCGCCGTCCCAGCGCCGCAGCAGCAGCGGATAGATCCAGCGCGCCGGCAGGGGAAGCGCCGCCAGGTCGAGGTAGCTCCAGCGCCAGCTCGGGCATTCGGCGTGCTCCACCTCGTCGGGATGGCAGTGCACCGGCGCGTCCAGGTGGGGTGCGGTGCCCCGGTGGTCGGCGTGGGCGTGCCCGAGCACGATCCGCTTCAGCCCGCCGAGCTGCTCCGCCGCGGCGCGGGCCTCCTTTGTCATCGCCCTGGTGCCGGCGTCGAACATGACGACCGCGTCGCCGTCCTCGAGAAAGTAGACGTTCATCGAGTCGCGGGTATCTCCGCGCAGCAGCCAGACCCCGTCGGCGACCTTCTCCATGATGAGATCAGCCTAATGCCCGCCGGTTGGAAAGCGCTGATGATCGTGCTCGTCGCCTGCCTCGTCGCCTCGATCGCGATCGCGATCGTCAAGCTGGCGACGACGCCCGAAGAAATCCTCGGCGACGGCTTTCGCGGACTTCCCGCCCACGCCCACCGCGCGCGTTAGTATCGGCCGCGTTCAGCGACCGAGCAGAGGAGGCGGCGTGTTCACTCGCATCGTTGTTGGGACCGACGGGTCGGATACGGCCGCCGAGGCGGTGCGCCAGGCGGTCGACCTCGCCAAGCTCGCCGGCGCCGAGCTCAGCATCGTCAGCGCCTACCAGCCGATCTCCAAACGCCGGATCGAAGAAGAGAAGGATCAGGCGCCGTCCGACGTCCACTATGAGATTGGCCCGCGCGAGGACGTCAACCTGGTCCTCGACTCGGCCGCCGCCGCGGCTCGCAAGGAGGGCCTCGAGGTGCAGACCCACCCGGTCGAGGGCGACCCCGCCGAGGCGATCCTCGACGTCGCCGAAAAAACCAAGGCCGACCTGATCGTCGTCGGCAACAAGGGGATGACCGGCGCCCGCCGCTTCCTGCTGGGCAGCGTCCCCAACAACGTCTCGCATCACGCTCCCTGCTCAGTGATCATCGTCCGGACGACGTAGCCGCCGGCAATGTCGCGAGGCCGGCGTCTATCAATCCGGCGCCCTGGCGGATCTGCGGGTCGCCCAGGTCGCGGGCGGTGCGGCGCAGGCGCTGGGTCACCGCCCTGACTCGACCGGGCTTGCGAACGCGCGTCACCGTGTCGCTGGCGAGCACCATCGCCGCCACTCCGGAGACGTGAGCGGCGGCCATCGAGGTGCCGACGTAGTCGCCGGGCTCGCCGAACTGGCGCGTGCTGCCAGGCCTCAGGGTCACCTGGTAGATCGGGTCCGCGGAGATCGAGGGGCAGTCGAGCGACGATGGTCCGCCGCCGGGGGCGACCACGTCGACGTCGTGCCCGGCCAGCGAGTAGGCGCCGAGGCAGCCACCCTGGGTGCTGCCGCCGACCCCGATCGCGTGCGGGCTGGTGGCCGGCGGGGAGACGCAGGCCTCCGAGCCGAGGTTGCCGACCGAGGCGACCGCGATCACGCCGTGCTTGTAAGCCTGGCGCAG
>CAZQET010000337.1:0-4763 GCA_964591825.1 uncultured Conexibacteraceae bacterium | reverse complement strand
TGGCGGAGGCCCCGGCCGTTCAGGCCGGTCCCGTTGCGCGGTGAGCGACGCCTCGGTAGCCGTCGTCGCCTCGCACGTGCGCCACGAGGAGCGCGAGATCTTCGCCGCCCTCGAGCGCCGCGGCGTGGCCTATGAGCGGATCGACGACCGCGGCCTCATCTTCCGGCTGGGCGAGCCGCTGCCGCCCTATCGAGTGGTGCTCAACCGCTGCCTCTCGCAGACGCGTCGGCTGCACGTAAGCCGCCTCTTCGAGACCGGCGGCGTTCCGGTGATCAGCTCCAGCCGTGTGATCTCCACCTGCGACGATCGCGTCGCGATGCACCTGGCGCTTGCCGGAGCCGGCCTGCCCCTGCCGCCGACCGTCGTCGCGCTCACTCCCGAGCACGGCGTCGAGGCGATCGAGGCCGTTGGCTACCCGGCGGTCGTCAAGCCCGTGGGCGGGTCCTGGGGACGGCTCGTCTCGAAGGTGCGCGAGCGCGACGCAGCCGAGGCCGTGATCGAGCACCGGGCCGCCCTGCGCTCGCCCCAGCACGGGATCGTCTACGCGCAGGCGTTCGTCGACAAGCCGGGCCGTGACATCCGGGTGTTGGTCGTCGGCGACCGCGTGCCCGCGGCGATGTACCGCAGCTCCGAGCACTGGGTGACCAACGTCGCCCGCGGCGCGAAAGTCGAGCCCTGCCCGGTCACCACCGAGCTCTGCGACCTGGCGCTGCGCGCCGCGGCGAGCGTCGGCGGCGGAGCTGTATCGATCGACCTCCTAGAGACCCGAGACGGAGAGCTGCTCGTCAACGAGGTCAACTCCCTGCTCGAATTCCGCGGCATGAGCACAGCGACGGGCATCGATATCGCAAGCGAGATCGTCGACCACGCGATCGAGGCCTCAGGCTAGATCGTCAAACGTCGGGGCGGCCTCGCCAGCCGTATATTCGCTCGTCGATGCACTTCCGGAGAGCCGAGTAGATGGCCCAACGCATCCCCCGCGACGAATCGCTGAGCCGCGTCCACGGCGTTGGCGCGCTCTTCGCCGCGGCCTACGGCAACGTCGGCTCCTCGATCTACTACGCGCTCGGGGTCACGGCGGCCTTCGCGCTGGGGCTGACGCCGGTCGCCTTCGTCATCTCGGGGCTGATCTTCGCCGCCACCGCGGCGACCTACGCCGAGGCGACCGTGATGTTCCCCGAGGCGGGCGGCTCCTCGAGCTTCGCCCGCCATGCCTTCAACGAGCTGGTCAGCTTCGTGGCCGCCTGGGGGCAGATGCTCAACTACACGATCACGGTCGCGATCTCGGCCTTCTTCGTACCCCACTACCTGGCCGTGTTCTGGCCCTGGCTGGGCGACAGCCCGGGCGACGTGATTGGCGGTGCGGTGCTGATCGTCGCTCTCGCCTTGATCAACATCCGCGGCACCGAGGAGTCGGCGCGACTCAACCTGGTGCTGGCGATCGCCGACCTCGCCACCCAGGTCGTCCTGGTCGGGATCGGCATCGTCCTCGTGCTCAGCCCGCAGGTGCTGATCGACAACATCCACCTCGGCGTCGCCCCAACTTGGAGCGACTTCGCGCTCGGCATCGCGGTCGGCATGATCGCCTACACCGGGATCGAGACGATCTCCAACATGGCCGAGGAGGCTCGCGACGCAGCGCGGACGATCCCGCGCAGTGTCGGCCTCGTCGTGATCGCTGTGCTCGGCCTCTACCTGCTGATCCCGGTCGTCGCTCTTTCGGCGATGCCGGTGGTCAAGGACGCTGCCGGCCACTACGCGACGGCGCTCGGCTCCAAGTTCGCCGACGACCCGATCCTCGGCATCGTCGAGAACCTCGGCCTCTCCCACGGCCCGACCGAAGTGCTGCGCTACTACGTCGGCGTGCTCGCTGCGGTGATCCTGCTGATTGCCACCAATGCCGGTCTGATCGGTGTCTCCCGTCTCACCTACTCGATGGGCCAGCACCGCCAGCTACCCGAGGGCCTGCGCCAGGTCCACCCGCGTTACCGCACCCCCTACGTCGCGATCCTGATCTTCGCCGCGGTCGCGATCGTCACCCTGATCCCCGGCCAGACCGACTTCCTCGCGACGATGTACTCGTTCGGCGCGATGCTCTCCTTCACCATCGCCCATGTCGCGGTGATCCAGCTGCGCCGCCGACAGGGCGAGGTGGAGCGACCCTGGAAGCCGGCGCTCAACTTCCGTGCCTTCGGCGCCGAGCTGCCGCTGACGGCCGTGCTCGGTGGTCTGGGGACGTTCGCGGCGTGGATCGTGGTCATGGCGCTCAACCCGCGCACGCTCTTCGTCGGCACCGCCTGGATGGTCCTCGGCATCGGCGTCTATGTCCTCTACCGCCGCAACCAGCGCCTGCCCCTGACCGAAACGGTCAAGGTGCTCTTGCCCGAGCCGCTCGGTGTGGAGGAGATCGAGTATCGCTCGGTGCTGGTCGCTTTCGAGGACGGCCAGCCCTTCTCCGAGGAGATGGTCGCGACCGCGGTCAAGCTCGCCTCCAAGCGTCGCCGCGGCATTCACGTTCATTCGCTGCTCACCGTGCCCACCCACCTGCCGCTCGACGCCGAGCTTCCAGCACAAGAAGAAGAGGCGCAGAGCAAGATCGAGCAGGCGAAGCTGATCGGCGGCCAGCGCGTCACCGGCCACGTCGAGCGCGTCCGGCCCGGCCAGGCCGGCTACGACATCGCCGAGGAGGCCAAATTGATCGCCGCCGCGGCGATCATCGTCGGCCTCCGCCACCGCGACGGCCGCCCCCTTTACGACAAGACCCTCCAAACCGTCCTAGGCGAGCGCCCCTGTCGCGTGATCGTCGTCTCCGAGCGAGGCGCCTCGCGCGTGGCCGACCGAGTCCCGGCCCTTCCCTAGTTCTCTAAACGCTTTTCTTAGCCTTTCTTGACTATTAGGCCCAGCCTAGAGAGCGTCGCCGCGCGGGCGGCGAGGACACGAATTATCCTTCTATAGGAGCGGCCTATTCACTGAATTGGCACCCGACACTTACTGTGCAAAAGTAGTCGAAGTTGAAATAGCTACCTATACAGACGCAAACTGTACTGAAAAAGCCGAACCTGGCAAAGGTAAATTCATCGCCCGAAGCGTGATCATCGATTGGGTGCTCTTTGGCTTCTAAGAAGAGTTCAGCGCCGAAGAGTTACCCGCGACCATTGGAAGCGAGCAACGACGGAACCCTGTTAACGCATCTCCTGAAACTTGACATGAGAAGAAAGGCTGCCGTGCACGGTGAAGTCCGTGGGAGGCGTTGCCGGACGATCGAAAGCAAGGAAGGCAAGCTCAGCTTCAGTCAAGCGGCGAAACGCCGGTTGAATCGAACACGAAGCAACAGACGAAAACGAAAAGGAGAAATTCGGGAAGTCGGTGATTTTATCGATCTGCGATTCGAAGGTATAGATTGTGTATTCAAGTCGCTGGGAACGACTCCGGTCAAGGGTGTGCTCCCGCCCTCGGAGCCCTGCGGCCATCACGCTGGCGAATGTCCTTGGCGCGAAAGCGGATGGCTTGGCGAGCGAGCCGCTTAATTTTCGCGATTGAGCCAGCTCTCGCATCCATGACGTCCTCTGATGTGGCGGCGGTTCCGGCCGGCGTGGCGCCTCGATCTATGAAGTTGAATTGATGCTTGATCGAGTATCATCCGAGAATGAGTCCTGGGAATCTGATCCGTCAAACTCGCAACCGGCACGGTCTGTCGCAGCGTCGCCTGGCGCGTCGCGCCGGTGCCAGCCAGGCGTGGATCTCTCGTGTCGAGCGCGACGAAGTGTCGCCGTCTATTGAGTCACTGGAACGACTTCTGCTTGTGATGGGCGAGAAGCTGTGCCTTGACACTGACGCTCTTTCGGACGACGACGAAGTCGACCCCGATTGGCGGCGAGCCCACCGGGGGCGCTCGATGACGGAGTGCCTTGAACGCTCCTTTGATGCCGCCCGCTTCGCCAGCGAGCTGCGGGGGCGCGGTGGGTCGGCGATGGGCGATGGATCGTTCTCGCCGGAGCGCATCTTCGGTGCGCTTCAACGTCATTCCGTCGATTACGTCGCGATCGGCGGCGTCGCGGCCAACGCTCACGGTTCCCGCCGGGTGACCCTCGACGTCGACATCATCTTCGAGCCCAGTGACGCCAACTACAGGCGGCTCGCCGCCGCGCTCGATGAGCTCGACGCGCTGGAGACCGCCGTCGACTCGGATTTTCGCAGCCTCGATCCTCGTGAGAGTTTCGATCTCGCGCGAGCGAAAGTCCTCAAACTGGGGACGTCGTCGGGCGACTTCGACATTGTCAACGGGGCTCCCGGAGCACCTCCCTACGAGGGCCTGCGAGCGCGCGCGGTCAGTGTAGAGGTGCGGGGCGTTCGCATCCCGATGACCTCGCTTGACGATTTGATCGCGATGAAGCGCGCTGCTGGCCGCCCTCAGGACATTCGCGACATCGCCGAGCTCACTGAGGGTGGCGCGGACGAGTGAGTCGTTCATCTGAGCGGCTATATCGCGGCGCGGTCCGTGGCTTCTCTGCGGTCTTCGTCGTGCTCGGGATCGTAATTCTCGCCAGCACGTTGATCCGAGGCGGAGGGCCGCTCTCAACGGGAGTGTTGCTTGGCCTCGCCTTCCTGGCCGTCGGCGCCGGGCGGCTCTGGGTAGCGTCTCGTCTGTGAGCGCGATCCATCGTCCCGCAGAGCCCGGCCAACAGCCCGAGCAGCCCTTGCGGCCCCGCCTGGAGCCGATGCTGCGCCGGGCCACGGGCGTGCCCGGGCTCTTCGTCGCGATC
>CAZQET010000336.1:0-18449 GCA_964591825.1 uncultured Conexibacteraceae bacterium | reverse complement strand
CAGCTTCGAGCCGGGGTTCTCACCGGCGACGACGTAATCGGTTTTCTTCGAAACCGAGTTGACGACCTTGCCGCCGGCGGCCTTGATCAGGGTGCCGGCCTCCTCGCGAGTCAGATCGGGCAGGGTGCCGGTCAGCACCAGCGTCTTGCCCTCCAGCGGCCCACCGGAGGCCCGCCGTTCGGAGGGGTCCTGCTCGAGGCGCAGGCCCTTGCCCTTCAGCTTCTCGATCAGAGCCCAGGTCGGCTCGTCCTCCAGCGACTCGGCGACCTGAACGGCCATGATCGGGCCGACCCCCTCGACCTCCTCGATCTGCTCGGGATCGGCGGTGTGCAGGGCGTCGATCGAGCCGAAGTGGTCGGCGAGGGCTTCTGCGGTGACGGCGCCGACGCCGGGCAGGCCGAGCGCGTAGAGGACTCGTTTGAAGGGACGCTGGCGAGAGGCGTCAATCGCCGCCACCAGGTTGCGGGCGGAGATATCCGCAAAGCCCTCCAGTTTGGAGAGCGCCTCCTCGCTCAACTCGTAGATGTCGGCGACGTCCTCGATCAGGCCTTCCTGCAGGAAGCGCATCGCCTGCTTCTCGCCGAGCCCCTCGATGTCCATCGCGCCCTTGCTGACGAAGTGTTTGACGTGCTGGAAGGACTGGCCTGGGCAGCCCGACCTGTTGGGGCAGATGGTGAAGACGGAATCCTCCGGCTTGACGGTGGGCATGTCGCAAGCGGGGCATTTTGCGGGCGGCTTCGGCCTTGGCGAGCGCCTTTTCCCCTTCTCCTGGCGTTGAATCAGTGGTGCCACCACCTGCGGAATGACGTCGCCGGCGCGCATCACCACCACCTCGTCACCCGGGCGCACGTCCTTGCGCGCGAGGTCCTCCTCGTTGTGCAGGGTCGCGGTCGAGACGGTGACTCCGCCAACGTGAACCGGCTCGAGCATCGCGAACGGCACCAGATGGCCGGTACGGCCGACGTTCCAGACGATCCTGTGCAGCTTCGTCGTCGCCGTCGTCGGTGCGAACTTCCAAGCGATCGCCCAGCGTGGCTCGCGCCCGACCACGCCCAGCTCGCGCCAGAGTGCCCGCTCGTCGACCTTGACCACGACCCCGTCGATCTCGTAGTCGAGCTCGTCG
The DNA here is from genome assembly GCA_964591825.1 of uncultured Conexibacteraceae bacterium. GTDB lineage: Bacteria > Actinomycetota > Thermoleophilia > Solirubrobacterales > 70-9 > VRUE01. Next base: position 17,326 of record CAZQET010000336.1, on the reverse strand, counting down.
CGACGTTCCTCCCACCAGCGGCAGCGCTCGACCACGGACTCGATCTCCTCGTGGTGGGCGGTGTCAGGGTTGACCTTGAAGCCGCGCTCCGCCAGCCACTCGATCTCCTCGCTGTGAGTGGCAAGGTCGAGCCCGTGCACGGCGCCGATTCCGTAGATCCATATCGAGAGGGGACGTTCGGCGGCGAGGGACGGGTCGAGCTGGCGGATCGAGCCGGCGGCCGAGTTTCGGGGGTTGGCGAAGGCGGGTTCGCCGGCCTCGGCGCGGCGCTCGTTGAGCGCCTTGAAGTCGGCGATCGGCAGGTAGACCTCGCCCCGGACTTCGATCAAGGGCGGCGCGTCGGTGATCTTCAGCGGGACGGCGCCGATCGTGCGCAGGTTCTGGGTCACGTCCTCGCCGATCCGGCCGTCGCCGCGGGTCGCCCCGCGCACAAGTAGGCCCCCCTGGTAGGTGAGCGTGATCGCCAACCCGTCGATCTTCGGCTCGCTCGTGTAGCTGAACTCGGCGGCGCTGATGTCGAGCCGCTTCAGGTGATTGCGGATTCGGGTCTCCCAGGCGCGCAGCTCCTCCTCGTTGCGGGCGTTGGCGAGGGAGAGCATCTGCTCGGCATGCTCGACCTGCTCGAAGCGCTCGAGCGGCGGCGCACCGACCCGCTGGGTCGGGGAGTCGGGGGTACGCAGGCTGGGGTTCTCGGCCTCGATCGCGCGCAGCTCGTCGAGCAGCGCGTCGTATTCGTCATCGTCGACGATCGGGTCGTCGAGGACGTAGTAGCGACGATTGTGCTCCGCCAGCATCCGGCGCAGCTCCGCCGCCCGCTGCGCGACGCCGTCGCTCACGCGGAGGTTGCGGCGCTAGCCGCCAGCATCTCCTCGAAGCCCCAGCCGCGCAGGTTCTCGAGGCCGCCATGGTCGGTGAGGTCGAAGTGGATCGGCGTCACCGAGATCCGGCCCTCGGCGACGGCGTGTAGGTCGGTGCCCTCGATCTCCTCGTAGCCGGGCTGCCAGCCGTAGATCTCGTAGTGCTTGCGACCGCCCTCCTCGCCGACCAGCTTCAGCTCGTCGTTGTAGATGCGCTTGCCGAGCCTGGTCACCTCGACACCGCGGGGCTCGCCGGCGGGGCAGTTGACGTTGATCAGGGTCGCCTCGGGCATCGGCTCGTCGATCAGCCGCCGCACCAGCTCGGCCGCGAACGGGGCGACGGCGGTGAAGTCGAAGCGGCCGCTGACATAGCCCATGCCGCCGCCCGACGATTGCTGGGAGACGGCGATTGCCGGGATGCCGAGCACGATGCCCTCGAAGGCGGCTGCCACCGTGCCCGAGTAGGTGATGTCGTCGCCGAGGTTGGCGCCGTGGTTGACCCCCGAGAAGATCAGGTCGGGCCGGCCGCCGACGAGCCCCAGCTCAGCGAAGCGCACGCAGTCGACCGGCGTGCCGTTGGTCGCGTAGCCGAGGTCGCCGTCGCCGAACTCGACCTCCTCGACCGAGAGCGGCGAGCGCGTGGTGATGCTGCGCGCGGTGGCGCTTCGGTTCGAATCGGGCGCGATCACGTCCACCTCGATCCCCTCGATCTCTCGCAGCGCCCGACGGGCTGCCTGCAGCCCGGGCGCAGTGATCCCGTCGTCGTTTGTCAATAGCACTCGCATGAAGATCGATTCTAGGCGGCGGGGCGGCCCCCCTACTTGGCTCTCATTGACGGCCTCTCCCAAGAGAAGCTGCAGACTCGGCACGTTCTGCGCGCCATGCGTGCGCTTGGACATGCAAGGGTCAGCAGCATGGCCCTCGCACAGATCGGACCGTTTACCGCTGTGACCGAGGCGCTGGCGACAGCGGTTGGCGCCGGTGCTGTTCTCGGGAGTGCTGCTGCCGGAATCCGTGGGTTGATTCGAGGTTCGACCAGGGCCAAGCTGGAGGCGAGTGCGCTCCTCAGTAGCTACATCGGCGGAGGCATGGCAGCAATTCTGGCTCTAGTCGACTTGATCTTGCGCTACTCTCAATGAGGTGATTTGTCTGCGATGAAAGGGGTCTCCAGACAGTCGATCCGTCACGCAAACATCGGTATTGGCGCGGCTGGACTCATTGCTCTCGTGGGGGCACTCGTATTCAGGGGAATGGGTGAAGATGTGCTTCAGGTGGTAGGGCTGGTTGCCTTCTTCGCTTCGTTTGTCATTTATGGAGCACTGGAGAAGCGGGCCCGACGAAAGCGGCATCGGCTTCAGCGGTAAGACGCCACTGCAGCCGCAATCCGGTCCTGCTCGTAATGGGCGAGGTAGAGGTCGTGGACGCTGCCCATCAGGATCGAGAAGATCATCACCCGGCCGCTGCGGTTGAAGCAGTAGCCGGAGAGGTTGCTGACGCCGGTCAGGGTGCCGGTCTTGGTGCGACAGCGGCCGTAGGCGGCCGTGCCGTGCATGCGGTCGGCGACCGTCCCTTCGTGTCCGGCCAGGGCCATGTCCTGGATCAATTCTTCCCCGGGGCCGGTTTCCCACATCGCGCGCAGCAGGTCGACGATCTGGCGCGGAGAGGCGCGGTTCGAGCGGGTCAGGCCGGAGCCGTCGACGGCATGGACGCCTGAGCCGTGTGCACGAGCGAAGGCTTCGACCACGCGCGCCCCTGCCGCGGTGCTGCCAGCGCCGCTGAAGTGGGCGCCGAGCAGCTTGATCAGCATCTCGGCGAAGAAGTTGTAGGAGTAGACGTCGGTCGTGTTGACGATCTTCGTCAGCGGCGGCGATTCGACCCGGGCGAGCTCAGTGCTGAAGGGAGGCGCGCTGCCGAGCGCCACCTGAGGGGCGATTTGCACGCCCGCCCCGCGCAGGGCCTCGTCCAGCGTCGAGGCGGCGGTGATCGCGGGGTCGGAGGAGAAGCTGTTCGCTGCAGGGCTGCTGTAGCCGGAGTCGAAGGAGAGGCCGGAGAGGGGACCGATTTCGGGACTGGTCGCGTAGCCCGAATCGGCGACGCCGCGCAGCCGGTCGAAGATGCTGTCGTCGGCGTAGAGGCGTCCCGTGACCGCCCGTACGCCGGCTTCGCGCAGCTGGCGCTTGAGCAGGAAGATGTTGGTGCCGAGCCCGCCGAGGAAGTGGCGATAGAAGGAAGGCACGCCCAGCGTTGGGTCGCCGCCGCCGACCAGATAGAGGCTGCCATGCAGCACGCCGCTTCGATCGATGCTGCCGTCCGTCTCCAGCGTCGTCGCGATCTGCGACTGCGGACCGAATCTGGTCAGTGCAGTCGAGGTGGTGAAGAGCTTCATGTTCGAAGCAAGCGGCCGCGGCCGCCCTGGGGCCCGCGCGCAGACCTGCCTGCCGGTCTTGGCGTCGACGACGAGCAGTCCGCTGGCGCCGCCGCCCCCGGCCACCAGACGGGAACGCATCGTTGCGCAGATGCCGCTCTGGGCTACCGCCTGCGGGGTCGCCGCGCCCAAAAGGCCGGCAAGCAGCGCACAAATCGCGGCGGAGAGTGCCGGGAAACGCCTCACTGAGTGGGATAATGCATGTTTATGGGCAAAGTTGTGGACATCGAGTCGCAACCGCGGCGCCGTCGCAGTCGAAAGCGCCCCTCGAAGACGGCGCTCGTCCTCGGCGGCGGCGGCTTCACCGGCGGCGTGTATGAGATCGGCGCCCTGCGTGCTTTCGACCTGCTCGCCGTCAACAGCACCGTCAACAACTTCGACATCTACGTCGGCACCAGCGCCGGCTCCTTCGTCGCCAGCATGCTCGCCAACGGCGTCACCCCCGACGAAATGATGCAGGTGCTGAACGAGCGCGTGCCGTCCGAGCTCGAAGATCTGGACCTCAACCGGGTCCTGAAACCGAACTATTTCGGCTTCGCGCAGAAGCTCGCGACGCTGCCGCTGCGCAGCGCCGAGCTCCTCCTCAACCTGGTGCGCATGGGCGAGTTCTCGGCGATCGACATCGGCGTTGGCCTGGCCGAGTCGCTCCCCACCGGGCTCTACTCGGGTTCTGGCATCGCCGACTACGTCGGGGAAGTGCTCGGCGACGGCGGCCGCAGCAACGACTTCCGGATGCTCGATCCTGAGCTCTACCTGACCGCCACCGACCTCGACACCTGCGAGCGCATCGTCTTCGGCGAGGAGGGCTGGAACGACGTCCCGATCTCACGAGCGGTGCAGTGCTCGACGACACTGCCGGTGGTCTACAAGCCGGTCGATCTGAAGGGGCGCCAGCTGGTCGACGGCGGCATTCGCTCGACCACGAACGTCGACATCGCGGTCGAAAAGGGCGCCAAATTCATCATCGTCGTCAATCCGCTCGTGCCCTTCGTCAATGACTTCGAGAAGCGGATGACGACGGTCTTCGGCAGTCGCGTGCGCCGCGTCTCGGACATGGGCCTGCCGGCGATCGCCAACCAGGCCTTCCGCCTGATCGCCCACGCCCGCCTGCACGAGGCCGTGGCGCAGTGGGAGGAGAAGTACCCCGGCGTCGACATCATCCTGATCGAGCCCGAGTCCAACGATGAGCTGATGTTTGGCACGCCAATCATGGACTACTCGCGCCGCCTGCGGATCGGCCGTCACGGCTTCGAATCGGTCACCGCGACCCTCGCCAAGGACTACGATCGCTACCAGGAGATCGCCGAGCGCCACGGCCTCGAGATCTCCGGCCGCCGCGTCAACCGCGTGGTCGAGCGAGCCGCCGAAGAGGAGCCCGAGCAATCCTCCGCCTGGCGCCGCGTCCTCGAGCAGACCACCTCCGTTCTCCTCCGTCAATCGGGCGAAGCAGCGTCCTGACTCCGGACCGTGGGGAGCGCCCAACGGCGCTCCGCTCAGGCCCGAAGCTCTGGGTCGCAAGCTTTTAGTGAGAGAGGGCGCGTGGGAGACGGTTGGCTCTCTGGGCGAATGTCGCGAAGCGGCGATATGCAATCTGGTTGAGTGCGGCGAAGCCGCACTCGAGATCTGGAGCTAAGCGCCCGCAGAGCGGGCGCGTGCGACATCAATTCGCCCAGAGAGCCAACCGTCTCCCCAGACCCACTTCAACTCGCGTACAGCTTTTCGATCTCGTCCTCGTGCTTGTCGGCGACGACGGCTCGCTTGACCTTGAGGGTCGGGGTGAGCTCGCCGGTTTCCTGGGAGAGGTCGCGGGGGAGGATGGCGACCTTCTTGACCTGCTCGACACGGGCGAACTTCTCGTTGACCTTGTCGACATGCGCCTCGATCTCCTTGCGGATATCAGGGTTGGTGGCCAGCTCGGCGGTGTCTTCGGGTAGGCCGTGCTCCTTGGCGTAGGCGACCGCGTCTTCGGGGTCGAGCGTGACCAGAGCGACCAGGTAGGGCCTGCGGTCGCCGACGACCACGCACTGGGAGACGAGCGGGTGCTGCTTGATCTCGTTCTCGAGGTTGGCGGGGGTGATGTTCTTGCCGCCCGCGGTGATGATGATGTCCTTCTTGCGACCGGTGATCGTGATGAAGCCGTCCGAGTCGATCTCGCCGATGTCACCGGTGTGCAGCCAGCCGTCGACGATCGTCTCTCGCGTCGCCTCCTCGTTCTTGTAGTAGCCCTGGAAGACATTGGGCCCCTTGACCAGGATCTCGCCGTCCTCGGCGATCCTCACCTCGCAGCCGGGGAAGGGCTTGCCGATCGTGCCGACCTTGAAGTCGTCGGGTCTGGAGACCGTCGCCGCGGTCGAGGTCTCGGTCATCCCCCAGCCCTCGAGCACGAGCACGCCGGCGGCGTCGAAGAAGCGCAGGATCTCGGGACTGATCGGAGCCGCGCCGGACACCGCGAGCCGCAGGTTGCCGCCGAACAGGCTGCGGATCTTGGAGAGCACCCGCCTGTCGGCGAGCTCGTACTGCTTGCGCAGCAGGAGCCCGGGCTCGCGGCCTTCGCGCTCCTTCGCGCGCATCCTCTTGCCGACCCGGATCGACCAGTCGAAGACGGCCTTTTTGAGGCCGCCCTCTTTCTCCATGTCGCTGGCCGCGGCGGTGTAGATCTTCTCGAAGATACGGGGGACCGAGGGGAAGTAGGTCGGCTTCAGCTCGGCGAGGTTCGGCAGGATCTTCTGCGGATCCCGCTCCCAATATGCGATCGTCGTGCCCAGGTCGAAGCTGCCGAACTGGACCAGCAGCGCGAACGAGTGGGCGAGCGGCAGGTAGAGGTAGGCGAGATCTTCGGGTTCGATCACGCTGCTCTCGTTGACCATGTCCAGCATTGCCCGGTAGTTGCCGTGGGAGATGACGCAGCCCTTGGGCGGTCCGGTGGTGCCCGAGGTGTAGATGAACGTGCAGACGTCGTCCTTCGTCACCGAGCTCCAGCGCGCCTCCCACTCAGCCGCGTCGCGGGCCGCGCCGCGAAAGGCAAGGTCGTCCAGTGAGATCGCGTCGTCGCTCGACCCCGTCATTCGCACAACGTGCTCGAGCAGCGGCAGCCGCTCACGGATCTCGCGGATCTTCTCCATCTGCTCGTCGTTCTCGACGACGACGACCTTGGTGTCGGAGTTCTCCAGCACGTACTGGCACTCCTCCGCCGAGTTGGTCTGGTAGATCGGCACCACCACCGCTCCTGCCGAGAGGGCGGCGAAGTCGTAGTAGGTCCACTCCGGCCGCGTGTTGCCGAGGATCGAGACCTTGTCGCCTTTCTCGACGCCGAGGTCGATCAGACCGAGCGAGAGCGAGCGCACGACCTCGAGCACCTGCTCGAAGCTGCGGTCGACCCAGGCGCCATCCTGCTTGTAGCGAACCGCGGGGGCGGGACCGTAGAGCTTGGCGGAGAGCGGCAGAAGGTCCGCCAGCGTCGACGATTTGGTCCCCCTCTCCATGGCCGGAGAGGAGTCTAGTTAAGAGTCAGCCCGTGCGGACCTCGCGGCGTGGCTGGCTACCCGTCATGTTGCGCAGCGAGGTCTCGAAGAGAGATCGGTCGATGCGGCCATGGAAGATGGGAACGCCCATCTCCACGCACTTGCCAATCACCTCCTGACGCTTCATGTGGAGCTCCTCGGCAAGCTCGGACGGGGTCAGGTGATTGGCCACGGCGGACTCCCTTTCGTCGCTGAAACTGGGTAGGCATTGTTTACTCCTGGCCGCGGACGCTGTCAACCGCTCTGGTCGCTCTCGGACGGTCGCCCGCGCACGTCGCCCGCGATAATGGTCGGAGTGCCAGCGACCGCCGAGAACCAGGCGCCGGAGACCGCGGCCCTGCCGATTCCCAGGCGGGGGCGGATCTGGGTCGCGCTCCTCCTGCTCCTCGGCCTGGTTGCGCTCGGCTACGCGATCGTCAACATCGCCACCCGCAAAGCCGGCCCGCCGGTCGTCCACCTCGCCGGCATCTCCGAAGCGCAGGAAATCTTCGGCGGCGTGCCGCAGGAAGGCGATCGGCTCGGTTCCTCCGACGCAGCGGTAACGATCCAGGTCTTCAACGACCTGCAGTGCTCGAGCTGCCGGGAAGATTTCCTCTCGACGATCCCCACGCTGACCGAAAAGTACGCGCGGTCCGGTGACGTGAAGCTGCTCTACCGCCACTACTCGAACAGCGAAAGCACCGAGGAGCTGGGCTTCTACGGCGCCGAGGCAGCCGCCGACCAGGGATACGGCTGGCAATACACCTACCTCTTCTTCCGCAACCAGGACGAAGCCGAACGCTTCGGCATCGACCAGGACTTCCTCGACTCGGTCGCCGGCGGCATCGAGGAACTGAACGAGCCCGAATGGCTCGCATACCTCGAAGACAACGGCGGTCCCGACGGCGTGATTGGCAAGAAGCTGGAGGACTACGAGGAACTCGGTCGCAACCTCGGCATCCGCACCGGCCAGGCCGCGATCGTCAGCGGCCCCAGCGGCACCCGCACCCTGCAGGACGGGCCCTCGCTCGGGGAAATCGAAGCCGCGATCGAAGCCGTCGGCTGACGGCGGCGCTGGTCTGGGATAATCCCCGCCTCTCGGGGCGTGGCGCAGCCTGGTAGCGCGCACCGTTCGGGTCGGTGAGGTCCCCGGTTCAAATCCGGGCGCCCCGATGAGATCCCTGCACGCGGCGGCGCCGCGACTTCCGGCCGTGCGAGGGGTCATTGTTGGGACGCATGCGAAGACTCCTGCTCATTCCGATCGCGCTGGCGGCGCTGGCGCTGACGCCGCCCCCGGCTGGCTCGCTTGTCGCCGTGCCGCCGCACGGCTTCATCGGCATGTCCCCCCAGGGCTACACCGAAGGCGAGGACTACGAATTGATGGCGGAGGCGGGGGTCACCTCAGTGCGGCTGCCGCTGAACTGGGCCGAAATCGAGCCCGAAGCGCGCGATCGCTTCGCCCCCCGCTGGGAATGGCTGGACAGCCAGGTCGGATTCGCCGCCGAAAATGGGATGAGTCCCTTCCTCTTTGTCTGGGGCACGCCGGAATGGGTATCCCCACGGTTGGGCGGAGAACCCATCGCCAGCGCCCGTCAGCGGCGCGAATGGCTGCGCTTCCTGCATGCCGCCGTCTTCCGCTACGGGCCTCAGGGCAGCTTCTGGCGCGAAAACCCAAAGCTGCCGCGACAGCCGGTGCGCCAGTGGGAGATCTGGAACGAGGAGAACATCGTTACCTTCTCCAAGCAGCCGGACCCGAAGCGCTTCGCCCGTCTCCTGCTGATCTCGGGGCGCCTCCTGCACCATGCCGAGCCCGGCTCGCAGGTGATCATGGGAGGCCTCTTCGGGCGGCCGCTGCAGGTCCCGCCCAACGTGCAGTCGGGGAGCTTCCTCGCCGGCGTCTACCAGGTGCCGGGGATCAAGCGCTTCTTCGACGGCGTCGCGCTGCACCCCTACGTCGCCGACGCCGGCGCGCTCACCGGCGAGATCGAAAACCTGCGCCGGGTGATGACGCTCTACGGCGACGAAGCGACGCCGCTGTACGTCACCGAGATGGGCTGGGGCTCGGCCGGCTTCGAGTCTCGCTGGGAGCGCGGACCGCAGGGACAGGCGCGCGAACTCGACCGCAGCTTCGCCCTTCTCACGGGCAATCGGCTTCGCTGGAACATCGGCGGCGTCTGGTGGTTCTCCTGGACCGACCAGTTCGGCTCCTGCCAGTTCTGCGACTCGGCTGGCCTGCTGACCAGTCATCGGGAAGCAAAGCCCGCCTGGTATCGCTTCAACGCCTGGACCGGGGGCGATGCGGCCACCGTGCCGCGGGCGTCCGGCCGCGCGCTGCGGACTGACTGACGGCCGTCACCCGCCGCTGTCGTTCCTGTATGGACTTATCGTTGGCGGCGAGCTACGTTCTTTTCAGTACACGTTGTCGGGAGGGCGATGAGTTGGATCGACATATCCGTGGTCGCGCTTGCCGTGGCCTGCGTCCTGCTCGCCGCGGTCCTGACGCTATGGGCGCGCCGCGCCCACCGGCGTTTCGAGCTGCTCGGCGCGGTGGCGTCGATCTCCGAGTCCCCCGGCTCCCTCGAGGAGACGTTCGAGCGGATCTGCGACCTTCTCGTCCCCGAGATCGCCGACCTCTGCATGATCGACCTGATCGAGGACGGCGAGGTCAGACGCGTCGCCGTATGCACGGCGCTCGGGGCGCCGGCGGGCGCCGCCGAGGGCCTGCGAGCTCGGCTGCCTTCGTTGCCGGGCTGGATGACCGACGAGGAGAATGGCTCGCTCAACCCCCGCTTCTACGCTCATCTGGGTGACGCCGAGCTGCGTGAGCTTGCCCACGACGAGGCCGACTTCGCCTTCCTGCGCAGCCTCGGTATGCGCTCCGCGATCACGCTCGCGCTGCAGGCGCGTGGCCAGATCAAGGGAACCCTGACCCTCGCCGTGGCCTGGTCGAGGCGCCGTTACCGGCACGAGGACGTGCGCTTCACCTGGATCCTCTCGGGGCGCATTGCGCTGACCCTCGACAACTGTGGCCTCTTTGCCGACCTCGAGCGGGCCGAGGAGGCGCGCGCCGAGATAGCCGAGACGCTCCAGCGCGGCCTGCTGCCGCCGCCGTTGCCTCACATCCCAGGCTGGTCGCTGGCGGCGATGTACCGGCCGGCCGGAGCCGAGAACGAGGTCGGCGGCGATTTCTACGACGCCTTCCCGGTCGCCGACGGGTGGATGGTGGTGATCGGCGACGTCACCGGCAAGGGCGCTCGCGCCGCCTCGATCACGGCCCTGGCGCGTTACACCTTGCGGACCGCAGCGGCCCTCGCCGAGGACCCACGGATCGCCCTGGCCACCCTGAACCGCGCCCTGCTCGCGCGCCCGGACACCTCGCTGTGCAGCATCGCGGCGCTGAAGCTGAGCGAGGATCCGCGTCAGCCGGTGCGGATCGCGGTCGCCGGGCACCCGCCGCCGTTGCTGATCGACGGCGAGCGGGTCAGCGATGCCGCCTCTTCCGACCCGGTGCTTGGAGCCTTCTCCGACGGCGAGTGGGCGATCGCCGAAAGGCAGGTCGGCACCGACCAGCAGGTGGTCATGTTCACCGACGGGGTGGTCGAGGCAAGTGGCTCGAGGGGGCGCTTCGGCGAGGGCCGGCTGCGCTCCGAGCTCGCCGGGGCCGACAACCCGGCCCTTGCCATCCAGCGGGTCGAAGGCGCGCTGCGCGAGTTTGCCGCCGAGGGCCTCGAGGATGACGTCGCCGTGCTCGCTGTCTCGCGTGCCGTCGAGAGGAGTGGGGCCGAGCTTGCCGCCAACGGGGTCGGTGGCAACGGAAGTGGCTGAAGGTCCCGAGGTGCTGGTCGGGCGCCTCTTCAACGCCTTCAACCATCGCGACGAGGTGGCCATCGTCGAGCTCTGCTCGAAGGAGATGGAGTTCTTCGCCGTCACCGCCGAAGAGGTCGGTCGGGTGATGCCCTACGTCGGTCCCGACGGCTTGCACGAGTACCTCGCCGACGTCGCCCGGATCTGGGAAGAGCTGCTGATCACCCCCATTCGGGTCGAGCGGCGCGGCGGCGACCTGCTCGTCCTCGGCCGGGTCTATGTGCGCAATCGCGAGCTCGGCATCCGCGACATGCCCGTGGCCTGGATCTGGCAGCTCCGGGACGGTCTCTTCGTGCGCGGTGAGGTCTTCGCCGATCCCCAGCGGGCAATTGCCCGCTTTGCTCAGGCCACCGCCTGATCGCGCTCGGCAGAGGCGAGCGGGTCTCCCAGCGCCCCGCCCCGCCTAGGTGATCTGGAGCTCGAAAGCTGCACTCGTTTTGGGGCTTTTGCTCGCGGGTAGCGTTGCCTAGGACACGCCGGTTATCCTCGCGGAGGGCGGACTGTCCCGACTCGGCGGGGCAAGCTAGAAGATGCCAAACGGTTCGATCAACGAGAAGCCACGCGGACTGCAGATCAGACTCCCGGCACGGGCCGAGAACGTCGCTGTGGTGCGGCATGCGCTCGCCGGCCTCGCCGAGGAGGTTGGCATGGACGAGACCGGCGTGGCCGATCTGAAGACGGTGGTCACCGAGGCCTGCATGAACGTCGTTGTCCACGCCTACCCTGACGGCGATGGCCCGCTCGTGGTCGACGCCGATCCCGACAGCGAGGGGCTCACGGTCACCGTCAGCGACAGCGGCGCCGGCATCAGCCCCAGGGCGGACTCCGATCGTGGCAGTCTCAAACTCGGGCTCTCACTGATCGCGGCGCTCTCCAGCAGCTTCAGCATCTCCGGCGGGCTCGATCGTGGAACCGAGGTGATGATGCGACTCCCTCTCCACGGCGGGGGCGCCAACGGGGCGGCCTCCGCCAGACCGGAGATGGTCACCGGGCCCGCGGCCACCGAGGTCACCGTCGGCCGCGCCGAGCTGCTCGAGCCGGTCTTGGCAAGGCTGGTCGGGGCCCTCGCGGCGAGGCACGACATCTCGGTCGAGCGACTCGCCGACGCCGTCCTGGTCACCGATGCGATCGCCGACGCGGCGCCGGGCGGCTTCACCGATGGCTGCGTGCGGCTGGGCCTCGGCGAGAGCGAGGAAGGCATCGAGCTTCGCCTCGGCCCGATGGAGGACGGCGCCGCCGGTCAGATCCGCCAGCGGCTCGAAATCCCTGAGCTCGGCGGCTCACTCGAGGGCTTGGTCGACGAAGTCTCGGTGGAGGAGGGCCGCGACGGCGACTATCTCGTGGTCCGTTTCACCGACGCTTCGTAGAGGCTAATCGCCGGATCCGCTGAGGCTGTGTTCCTCCTCGATCCGCTCGCGAATCCGGGCCAGGGCGCGGCGCAGGATGCGCGAGACGTGCATCTGCGAGTGACCGATCCGCTCGGCGATCTGCGACTGGGTCATGTCCTCGACGAAGCGCAGGCGCAGCACCACCCGCTCGCGCTCTTCCAGATAGGGAAGGGCGGCGTCGAGGGCGATGCGTCCCTCGACCAGCTCGAAGCGCTCGTCCTCGGTGCCGACCCATTCCGAGGGAGGAGCTTCGTCGGAGTCCTCGGCGCCGGGGGGCCGGTCCAGCGAGAGGGGGCGGCGGTTGTGGTTGGCCTCCATCACCTCGAGTACGTCGGTCTGCTCGACCCCCAATCGCTCGGCGATCTCCGCCACCTTGGGCGAGCGCTGCAGCTTCTTGGTCAGCTCGGTGATCGCTTTGTCGACTTCGGCCATGCGGTCGTGCAGGCCGCGCGGGACCCGCACGGTCCAGACCCGGTCGCGGAAGTGGCGCTTGAGCTCGCCGAGGATGGTCGGCGAGGCGAAGGCGGTGAAGGGGATGCCACGCTCGGGATCGAAGCGGTCGACAGCGTTGATCAGGCCGAGGTTGGCGACCTGAAGGAGGTCGTCGAAGGACTCACTGGCGCCCCGGTAGCGCAGGGCCAGCCGCTTGGCGAATGGCATGTTGCGTTCGACCAGCCGTTCGCGAAGCGACTGGTCGCGCGTTTTCGCGAACTCCCGCCAGAGACGGGCTTCGTCTACCTCCATCTGGTCAGCTTAGGTACCCGAATCGCTAGGCTCCGCACCAGGCTTCGATCAACCAGTCAACACGGAGGAGACGCCAGATGGCATTCTCGGTTCCCGACCTGCCCTACGCATACGACGCGCTCGAGCCCCACATCGACGAGGAAACGATGCGCGTGCACCATGACAAGCACCACCAAGCCTACGTCGACAAGGCCAACGCGGCGCTAGAGGGAACCGAGTGGGCCGACCGCGAGGTCGAGGATGTGCTGCGCAACCTCTCCAGTCTGCCCGGTGACAAGCAGGGGCCGGTGCGTAACAACGCCGGCGGCCACTACAACCACACGCTCTTCTGGCAGATGCTCAGCCCCGACGGCGGCGGCGAGCCCGGTGGCGACCTCGGCAGCGCGATCGCCGATACCTTCGGCTCCCTCGACTCCTTCAAGGACGAGTTCAAGAACGCCGGCATCGCCCGCTTCGGCTCCGGTTGGGCCTGGCTGGTCAAGGACAGCTCCGGCTTGGCGGTCGTTTCGACGCCCAACCAGGACTCGCCGATCTCCGACGGGAGCGTGCCGCTGCTCGGCTGCGACGTCTGGGAGCACGCCTACTACCTCAAGTACCAGAATCGCCGCCCCGACTACATCGATGCGTTCTGGAGCGTCGTCAACTGGGACTACGTCGGCGAGAGGTTCGCGCAATAGCGGACGCCGCAAACCGGCGCATCTCGGGGTCGGTCGGGTCGGGTCACGCGCCCAAAAGTGCCCCCCCTCACCGGCCTCTCTGCATCCTCTGGTCCGCTTGGTTTTCGCGCCCGTTCTAGGGACGGCTAACGGGAACTGCCGGCCGCGCCGCCTCGGGCAGGTGGCGCGGCTCTTCTCCGGGCTTGGGCGGGATCAGGCTCATTGCATGCTCGGCCTTGGCGGTGATCGTCAGGCTCGGGTTGACGCCTGGGTTGGCGGGAATCGCGGCGCCGTCGCAGACCAACAGGTTCTCGTAGCCGAAGACGTGGTTGGCGGAGTCAACCACGCCGGTCTCGGGGCTCTCGCCGATCACGGCGCCGCCGAGAATGTGGGCGGTGGAGGGGATGTTGCGGACCGACTCGGTGAGCGCGCTCTGGGCGACGCCGCCCATGCGCCGCTCGAACCAGCGCGCCACCTGCTCGGCGGCGGGGATGTAGGTCGGGTTGGGGCGGCCAGGGTCCTGCTGCGTCTGTAGGCGCACTCCGCGGCCGAAGACCTTGCGCTTGGGTCGGAAGTGCATCGCCGCGTCGACGGTCTGCATCACCAGCAGGATCACCGTGCGCTGGGACCAGCGGTGCGGGATCAGCATCCGCAGGGTGCGCAGCGGATGGCGCACGATCGCCGCCAGCCACTTGAGCGGTCGTGTCAGCTTGCTGCCGGGGCCGGTCATCGCGGTGAAGGTTCCGGCCATCGCGTCGCCGCCGGTGCCATAGGTGACCACCTCGATATGAGTGTCTGGATCCGGGTAGATGCTCGAGGTGATCGCCACCGAACGGCTGAAGTCGCGCTCGTCGTCGGGTGCGGTCACCGATTGGATCGACTCCGAGTTGGTGCGGACGAGGTCCCCGAGACGCTCCGAGACGCGCGGCAGGGCGCCGCTGTGGCGGCAGTTGGCGAGCAGGTTGTTGGTGCCGAGGGCGCCGGCAGCGACGATCACGCCGCGCGCGGTCATCCTGCGCCGGCGCTTGCGCAGCCAGGAGCCGCTGCGCTCGCTGATCACCGTGTAGCCGTCGGAGCCATCGGCGGCGCCAAGCGGCCGGATCTCGGTCACCTGGCGCTCGGGCAGGATCTCGACGCCGAGCTTCTCGGCGAACCAGAGGTAGTTCTTCATCAGCGTGTTCTTGGCGCCGTGGCGGCAGCCGACCATGCAGCTGCCGCAGCGCATGCAGCCGGTGCGCCGCGGCCCCTCGCCTTCGAAGAAGGGGTCCTCGACCTCGACGCCGGGCTTGTCGAAGAAGACGCCGACGCGCGTGTTGGTGAAGGTCTCGCCGACGCCGATCTCCTCGCCGTATTCCTCGAGCAGCCTGTCGGCCGGCCCCATGCCCTCGTAGGTGACGACGCCGAGCATCCGCTCCGCCGTGTCGTAGTGGGGGGCCAGCTCGCGCTCCCACTCGCCGAGCTCGTTCCACTGCGGGTCGTCGAAGAAGGCGGGACGAGCGCGGTAGAGCGTGTTGGCGTAGCCGAGACTGCCGCCGCCGACGCCGCTTCCGGAGACGATGAAAACGTCCTTGAAGAAGGTCATCCGCATCACCCCGCGAAAGCCGAGCTTCGGCAGCCAGAAGTAGCGACGCGGATGCCGCAGATTCGACTCGGCAAAGTCCTCGTCCCTGAACCGACTCCCACACTCCAGCACCGCGACCTTGTAGCCCTTCTCAGCTAGGCGAAGCGCCGAAACGGAGCCCCCAAAGCCAGATCCGACGACTATCCAGTCGTAGTCGTGCATGTGAGCCTTATTCGCTTCGTCCGCGGGTGGCATGGGGGCGGGGGGTCGAGGGCAGCCCGTGGACTGCCCGCAGGCCCCCCGCCCCCATGACAGGACCCGCGGCCGGGGCCATCAAGCCTCGCCAGGCTCCAACGGCCGAAAGTCGCTCGTGCGCGCTCCGCATACGGGGCAGAACCAGTCTTTGGGGATGTCCTCGAAGGCGGTTCCCGGCGGGATTCCCCCGTCTGGATCGCCGATCGCCGGGTCGTAGATGAAGCCGCAGCTCTCGCAGATCCAAAGGGTTTGCTCTGTTGCCGTCGTCATGACGAAAGCTTAGATGGATCAGTCTTTGCCGAAGCTGACCGAGACCGGTTCGCGATCGGAGGGATCCTCGATCTCGAAGTACTCGCGTTTGGTGAAGCCGCCCTGGTTGGCGATGATCGAGCCCGGGAACTGTTCGATGTCGGTGTTGTAGGACTGGACGTTGGAGTTGTAGATCCGACGCGCGGCTTGGATCTCGTCCTCGAGCTCGGAGAGGTTGCGGCTGAGCTGCTGGAAGTTCTCGGTTGCCCGTAGCGTCGGGTAATTCTCGGCGACGGCGCGCACGTCGGCCAGTGCCTGGGTCAGCTTCTGCTCGGCCTTGGCGGTTTCCGCGACGCCCTGAGCGGCGATTGCCTCAGCGCGGGCCTGCGTCGTCTTCTCGAACGTCTGGCTCTCGTGCTCGGCATAGCCCTTGACCGTCTCGACCAGGTTCGGCACGAGGTCGTGACGGCGCTTCAGCTGCACGTCGATCCCGCTCCAGGACTCATCGACCCGGTTGCGCGAGGCGATGATCGAGTTGCGCTTGCCGATGTAGTAGAGGACCGCGATGACGATGATCGCGACCACCACGATGATGGCGATAATCATGCCGTCATCCTAACTGGCCGCTGGGCCAACTGCATCGACTTTCTGGGACCGGCAGGCGGAGAAGTTGATGCAGCTCGGGAACGGGGCGTAGGATCGCGCGGCTATGGGGGCGAAGCAGGAAGTGCAGGAATGGGCCGACACCGTGCGGAGCTACGGGGAGCGCCACCAGCTCACGTATGAGCCGGTCGGCGGCATCAATCCGGTCGACGCACCGGTGGCGCTCTGCGTCGGCGGTTCGAATCGTCTCACCGGGGAGCTCGTCGAAGGCTTCTGGGGATCATGCTGCGACGCCGGCGAAAAGGAAGTCGGCGGGCTCTTCAGCAAGGCCGTGCTGCCGACTGCGCTGCTGGCGAAGGCGCACATGCCCGATCTTGCCCAGGTCGTTCCCGCATTCAACGTCGAGTCGATCGAGGGCCACGAGGTCGTGACGAGGCGCTTCAACCGAAAGGTCGAGTTCGAGTCAATCGATTTCAACCGGCGCTTTCAGGCGACCGTGCCGAGCGAGTACGACCCGATCGCCCTGCGCGAGCTCTTCAGTCCCGGCTTTCTCTCCTGGACGACGACGATGACCGGCGAGGTCGACTTCGGCATCAACGACCGCCAGCTCTGGCTCCTCTGGCACCTGCGCGAGCGCAGCGCAGAAGAGCTGAAAGAGGCGCTGAAGAATGCCGGCCAGCTCTTCAAACGGCTGCAGGGCGAGATGGAAGAGAGCGGCATCCACGCCTATCCCCCCGGTCCCTGGCACGCTGGCCTGGAGCCGTTTCCAGCGTCCTAGTCGCTAGCCGGATAGTCGGGATCACTCGGGAGCACCACGCGGCTGTCCTCGGGCGTGCCGATCACCTTGGGGAGGATCGGCTCGATTGCTGCGTCGCGGTGGGCGGCGAGCGCCTCCTCGGCGGTGGCGTAGGGGAGGAGGGCTTCCAACTGCTTGATCGTCGGGAAGGCGAGAGCGAGCTCGCCGGCGGCCTGGGCCTCGAGAGCGTCGGCGGGCTCGAACCAGGCGGCGTCGGTGGTCTCGATCCCGTCCGGTCGAGGCGGTGTATGCGCCGGCGCGAGGGCGAGGAAGAACCAGGCATCGAAGCGACGCAAGACGACCTCGGGCGTGATCCAGCGCGAGAACAGCACCAGCTCCTCGCCCTCCGGCAGCGCGATCCCCGCCTCCTCCTCCAGCTCCCGCACCGCGCACGCTTTGAAGCGGGCTCCGCCGTCGCCGTCGCCGTC